>JACZVS010000080.1 GCA_022572525.1 Nanobdellota archaeon | reverse complement strand
ATAGAAGGAAGAATTGAGTTAAAGGAGAAGAAGAAGGAACAAACCCTGAAAGTTCTGAAGGAGATGGATGTTGACGTTTTAAAGGGTTTTGTAGAAAGGAGGAAGACTTTGGAAAAGGCCATGAAAGAGTTGGATGAGAAGATTTCTGCTGTAGAAGTTATTAAGAAGATTGAAGATGCTGGGAAAAGACTTTCTGATCTTGAGAATGCTAAAGAGAATTTGGGAAAGGAAGTTGGAAAGTTAAGAGGTAGACAAGAAAGAATATCTTTTGAAGAATTGGAGAAGAAGATTGTTAGTGGAATTGAGCTTGTTACAAATGCGAGAGTAAAATTGTCCTATAGTTAATTACTCTGTAAGAGTAACAAATAGGAGGTTTTATAAAGGTCTAAAGCGCTGTTCTTATAGGTTTTGAAAAATGAGAAATGCAAATACCATAATTAAGTTTTTGGCAGCTCTTGCGATAGCTCCAGCACTAATAGCGGGGTGCAATTATCCTGGAGGAGCTAATAGAGGAGACCTTAATAGAGACGGGATAACAGATTATGTTGAAAGAGATATGAATGGAGATGACGTACAAGATTTTTCATTTTCACCAGAAAGTGGAAGCATTAGATTTTCAAGGATGCATGTTGGACTTAACGAGGGGAGTGGTGATAGGTATCTAGAAGAAATCGTAAGAATAATTGCTAAAGAACATAATCTCGGAAAAGGAGCAGAGGTTCAAGTGGGTTATGCAGATTTCACATGGGGTGACAATGACTTGAATTATGATACTCTGGATAATAAGGGGTTAGACAAAGTTTATGAAGCGGTTTATACCATTCCAAATGAATCTGGAGGCAATGATCTTTACGTTCTTTTTTTGAATCGGATGGAAGATGATGGAGAAACAGTTATTGGAAAAGAGAAACTTGCAACTTTTAAGAGGGGGGCAAGAATGTATGTGGAACGGACAGAGACTCATGATGGGAAATCATTAGATATGACGGATGAAAAAGGAGTATATGTAAAAGAAGATCTTTTGGTTGTATCAAACAAAGAAGGATAAAGAGAGATTATAAATGTAAATGTGTATTTAAGATAACATGGTATCTGCAGAAGTAGTTGAAATGATGCATGAGGCAGCAGAAAGAGCTGCTGAAATATGTAGTGCGACTTACAGGAAAAAAGATATTGCTGTTAGGACATGTCAGAAATGTGGGAGCCATTTCCAGGCAGGAATCAGTTTGGAAAACAACGATGGAGTTTTCTCAGATGCCAATATGGCTTGGTATTGTCTAGGCTGTTACAATATTGTAGCTTCTGGAGAGATAGGAGTTGAATAGTTAAGTCATTTTTGTGCTGTTAATCTCGGCAAAGGGATATGAATTGGTAAGCCAATTTCCTCTTCTAAAAGGAATGCTTTGATATTGCATTTAATCCAGATCATGTTAGTTACCTTTGTTCTCAGATCTACCTCAATCTTCTTATCTTTCCATTCGCTTAAGATTTTTTTTGCCTTTTTTTCCTCTTCTATGCTTAAAACATGGCCTAAGAAGTTAATTGTTGCGATTTTTGGCTCATAGTTTATACCAAATTCAAAGTCAAATTTTAAAGCTGTTCTGTCTTTTGATATTTCTGCTATGGCCTTTTCCTCTTTTATATCTGTAATTTTAAGATTTGTTTTTACATTGACTTGACCTTTTATGGTTTCTTTCTTTTCCACACTTATCTTTCTAAGATTAAATCCAATTATAGTCATTTTATCTCTTTAAGATACAATAAGGTACAAACTCTTTTAAACTTTTACTTTGTTTTACATTCTCTCTAAGGCTTTGATGCTAAGCAGGTTTAATGCATTGGTTAAGACTTGTTTTGTTGCCGCTGTCAAAATCAGTCTTTCTTGCCTCTCTTGCTTATCTTCTGTTAGAACTTTGAGAGAGGAATAAAAGTTAGTGAATGTTTTTGCAAGAGTGTATGCGTAGTTAGCTATTACATCTGGCTTGAGTCTTTCTGTTGCTTTTTCTACTAGTTCTGGAAATTTTGAAAGTTCTCTGACAAGCAAATGTTCTTCTTTTTCTTTCAGCCTTAGAACTCTCTTGCTGAATTTTGGTTTTTCCTTTGCCTTTCTGAGGATGCTTGATGCTCTTGCATGTGCATACTGGATGTAAGGTCCTGTTTCGCCCTCGAAAGATATCGCCTCTTCCGGCTTGTAAGTGAAATCTTTAAGTGCATCATGCTTTAGAATGAAAAATTTTGTTGCTGCTAAGGATATATGTTCTGCTCTTTCTTCTAGCTCTTTCTTGTTTAGTTTTGGTTCTCTCCTGAAAATTTCCTTCTTTGCTAATGCGGCTATTTCATCTAGTAGATCGTCTGCATCTACAACGCTTCCTTCTCTACTCTTCATCCTCCCTTCTGGAAGATAAACCATGCCATATGGGAGATGGTAGTAAGAGTTTGTAAACTTGAATCTCACCATCTTTAGCAGTGTAAACAGAACTTTGAAGTGATATATCTGTTCAGAGCCAACAACATATATCATCTTGTTCATTCTGTAATCTTGATATCTCTTTATGGCTAAATAAAGATCTTGTGTAATGTAAAGGGAAGTTCCATCTGCCCTCAATAGGATTTTCTTTCCTAATTTTTCCCCCTCTAGATTTATGAAAACACTTCCATCCTTGTCTTTCTTGAAAATCCCTTTCTTTAAGTATTTGAGAACGATGGCTTTTCCTTTTTCATAATGCTCTGTTTCAAAGTATACTTTGTCTACATGCATACCAAATCGCTTGTATGTTTCCTTAATACCTTTGATTGCCCAAGAATTCATTTTCTTAAGTAAA
>JACZVS010000079.1 GCA_022572525.1 Nanobdellota archaeon | reverse complement strand
ACCTACAGCAATTACAATTGCTTCCTGTGTGAACTTCTTTATTGCGTTTGCCTCTATGATTCTAATAGGTTTGGGAGAAGCAACCACTCTTCTGAATCCTCCTCGAGGATCTGGTTTGATGTGAAGGCCTTTTTTCCTTAACTTCTCTGCTTGCTTCTTTTTATAGTAAGGTCCGACAAATTTTGTTGGCTGCTTGAAAGCTGGATCTTTCTTGTTAACCACAACTTGTGTAAGGATACTTATGACCGGTAAGTTTATTTTACACTTCTTCAGGTAATTTCGTAGACTTTGCTGGATAATGTAACCAATTTCAGCTTCTGTTTCTGCAACTAGAATTTCTAAAGGTATGGAATATGCCTTGCCAAGTGCTTCTTCTACTCTGATGAGGGCATTCCCAACTTGAGGGCCGTTTCCATGTGTAATTGTTAGCACATGGTTTTTTGCAAGAAGAGAGATTTTTTCAATTGTTCTTTCAACATTCTTGAATTGGGTTGAGATGCCTTTTTGCCCCTTTTTTAGGAGTGCATTTCCTCCTAACGCAATCAAAACAGATTTCATATGGAAAAAGGGGAGAAGTATCTTATAAATTTATCTCAGATTAATCCTAAATTCTTTCCCAAATTTTATGAGTTTTGCAGCTTCCTTGGATTGCTGAATGTCGATAACATCTCCGTTTTTGAGATTAATAAGATTCTTGTTACAGTCAGAGCATAAAACTCCAGGACCTCTATGGATTTTCACCTTTATTTTTGAATTTTTACTAAGAGTCTTATTTTTCTGCTTCTTTGTTGGATTATTGAATGCTATCCCAATACCACTAGAAAACTTCTTTCCTACAATGCTTAAAAAATATGCAGTACTTCCATGTGGTGTTGAGACAACTAACCCATCTCCTATAACTTTAGGAGCAACATTTCTTCCATTTATAGAAACACCAAAACGCATTGCTGATGGCGGTTTATAATGAATATTAATATCATTTAATGCATCAAACTTTTTCTTCCCATTAATTTTTACTTCTAGCTTTGACAACTTTACAACTCTAAATTTCCCTTTCTTGAGTCTGCCAATAAAAGCAAGTCTGTGAGGCTTTCTCGCCCTACATTTCTTACATTCTTTTTCATGCTTAAGAAAGAGCTTTGGCACCTCTGGAAATTTCTGTTCTGCAAAAAGAAGGCTTCCCTCTCTGCCAATTATAATAACAACATCAGGATTCTTGTTAACTACTCTAACCTCTCTTTTCAGCAGCTTTTCTCTAACCTCTATTGCCACCTGGTTTGTGTAAGGTTCATTTAGACTTACTATTGCAGCCCTATTGACTTTCATTCTCTTTTATAGCGCTTCTAAGAACTATTCGCTTTTAAAGTTATCTTTAGTTCTCCTTTACAGGCTCTACATAGCCCTTTATCAGCATCTTGCCAAGGGTTGTTAGCTCTAGTCTTGTTCTTCTCTTACCTTCCATAGTTTCAATTAAACCCATCTTTTCTAACCCCTCACTTTTCAAAGTTCCATTGATGTGATAGGAGATTAAAGGCGGGCTCATCTTCAAGCGCTTGCCTAAGTCATCTAGAGAAGCACAGCAGTCTTGATTCTTGTACAGATACTTAAGAATCCCCATCTTTCTTTCCGGGATTAATCTGTAGTAAGAGAATTTCAACACTGGAAGCATCATCACTTCATCATCCACAATATCAAATGCCTTAATGCCATTTACAAAAGCAGCACAAGTAGTAGCACATCTGCTTGTAGTGTCCCCTGTAGCAACATTTATAAGTATGTCCTTACCTTCTCTTCCTTTTATTTCTGCCACTACTCTGAAGACTTCTTCCCAACTGTAGTTTTCTATCCTTACAAGCTCTGCAGGAATTTTGAATTTCTGCAAATCCTTCATCATACGCTCAGCCTTTCTTTCAAGTCTTTTAGTTGCAATAAGCACAACTTTCTCTACATTTAACTCTTTCAAGCCGATAAATAGCGCATCAACATTATCTCCAACCGGAGCAATAATAACACTTTTCATTTTTCAACCTCAGTTTTTATTGTTAGATAATGGGTTATTTACTCTTTAAATATTTAGTTTTATACTTAAAGTTTTGGTTTAAGTGTAAAAGGATAAAAAGAAATAGTCTTAAATACATAGGTAATCAAATATCAAATGAAAGCGAAGAAAATGGCAACTAAAACTAAAGTAAAAATCTATTCTACTAAATGGTGTGCTCACTGTACTCAAGCTAAAAGATTCTTTGATGAGAATAAGGTAAAATATGAGAACATTGATGTAGAAAAGAATGCAAAGGCAAGAGAAGAAATGATTAAGAAGAGTGGCCAGATGGGTGTGCCGGTTATTGACATAAACGGTACAATAATTACTGGATTTGATAGAGTGGCCATAAAAGCAGCCTTACATCTACACTAAAATTAAAATATTTGGATAAATAAAAATGGCAGGGAAGAAAAAAGCAAAAGGTTGCACATGCGGAAGCGGAAAACTTGCTTCTAAGTGTTGTGAGGCTTAAGGCGTAAGAAAATAGGTAATTCTTGTCCCTAGTGGTTATTAGAAGCAGACTTATTACTTTCTTAGTTCTCTCACTATAGTGTCTTTCAATTTATTTGCGTCAGGAACAATTCCTTGAGAAAAAATCTTTCCATTAACTAGGATGATAGGAGCATGCCATCCTCCTTTCCAAAGAGCCTCAAAAAAGTTGTCGAGCCATGGTTTTACTTCTACTCTCACTTTTCCTCTGCCTCCATCAACCCTCTTTATGATATCTTTAACAAGAGGAATGCCTATATCACATTCTTTACACTTACTCTTAATTCTAAAAGGGCCTTTCTTGC
>JACZVS010000078.1 GCA_022572525.1 Nanobdellota archaeon | reverse complement strand
CATTCTCTTATAATCAAAACAATCTTTATTGTAAATTGCTCCTCTTGAATCAGAAACACCAACAAAATTCATCTCCTTACTTAGATACTTTGTAAGAAATGTTCCAACATTTCCAAAACCTTCGACTGCGAAGGTTAATTTACCTATTCTCATCTTTAGAAATTTAGCGGCAACCATTGTAGCATGGTAAACGCCAAAGCCAGTAGAGCCAAATTCATGGGGAATTCCACACTTTTCTCCTTTCTTGCCAAAAAGTTTCATGCATACATTGGCTGGCTTGCCTGTTGCAGAATGCCAGTTCCCATTACCCTCTACAAAGATTTGTATTTCCTTTTCACCCATATTCATGTCAGGAGCTGCGACATAGATTTTAGGGCTTATAGGCCTTAAAGCCTTGCCAAATTCTCTTACAATATCATATTTCTGTTGTAAAGAAATTTTTCTATCATCTGCGACTATTCCACTTTTTGCGCCCCCAAATGGAAGATCAGCCATTGCATTTTTCCATGTCATTGTTCTTGCAAGCTTCGCAACCTCTCCAACAGTAACAGAAGGAGTCATTCTAATTCCGCCTTTGCCTTTGCCAAGAGCAGTATTATCAATTACTGTAAATCCATAAAGACCCACTTTTTTATTGTGAACAATAAGCATCTTCTCGGGACCAAATTCATCATATTCAATTTGAAATTCTGCTGCCATCTTCCATTCCCCTTTTGCATATCCAAGAAAAATTTGTATTTAAATTTTTCTTTTAGGGATCATTTAGAACTTGAACTCTCTTTCTTCCCAGCTTGCTCAGCAAACTCAACACCAAAATCTTCAAGCTTGACCTCAAATGGAAGGCCTTTTGCCTTTGCATAACTTTTTGCAATCAAATAGAAAATAAGGCCTATACTGCTCGCTGTCTTATTGTTTGCTGGAATCACAAGATCAAGATTATTAGTAACATTGTTTGTGTCGCAAATGCTTATAACAGGGATGCCAATTCTTACAGCATCATTGAGAGCATTTTTATCAATCCAAGGATCTACGACTAAGAGTATTTTAGGCTCAAAAAAGTCTGGAAGAGTTGGATTTGTTATTGTGCCTGCAGGATATCTTCTGACAAAAGCTCTTACTCCAATTGTTTTTCCAAGCTGATCTACTGCTTTCCACCCAGCTTCTCTCTTGCAAAATACAAGAATATCTTTTGGTTCAAATTGGATTAGGAAATTGATGGCGTTTTGTATCTTTGCATCTGTTTTTTCCACATCTATTATGGCAAGTCCATCAGCCCTTCTTTTATAGACATACTGCTCCATATAGCCTGTTATGACTTTTGTTCCAATAATAACAGCAGCCCTCTTGTAATCTTCAGTTGGAATAAGCAGCTTCTTTGCTTTTTCCTTTATCACTTTCAGAGGTTCAAGTTTCTCAGGCATCTCTTCAGGCATCTCTGCTGCCTTCTCCTCAGACTTTTCCATTTTCTTTATTTTCTCAATTGATGCTGTTTCCATTTTACTCTCTTGAGGATTAACCTTTTAAATTTTTGTAAGAAGAAAGAATCACCTTTATTCTTCGGCAGGCTTCTCTTCTGTCTCTTGAGTTTCTCCCGCTGTCTCTACAGCAAGCTCTGCTGCTGCCGGCGTTTCCTCTTTCTTTTCCTCAACTGGCTCTTCAATAACCTCTTCCCCATCTTCTAGCTCCTTTAATTGTGGGAAAGGCCTCTTCACAGTTATTGGTAAAATTCCCGCTTTAAATTCAGCTTCGGCGATTTTTAGAGAATCAAAATTCATCTTTTCAAGTTCTTCCTTTTTTAGAGCAAGCAAAATAGGGGCATTCATGCTTATCTGCAAAGCTCTTGCACCAATAATCCTTGCAATTTCATATTTTGTGAATATTACAATTTTCTTCTCTTTCACTTCTGCCATTTTACTATATTTTGAGATTCTTTTTAATCTCATTTGCCTTTTCAATTGCTGTTTCAATAATCTTATCTATTTCTTCTAGTGTAAAAGAACCATCTCCTCCCTTTTGTAAAGCATGAATATTATCTGGCCGAGTAGTAGCAACCGTTAGTCTTGCACTTGCTGACTTTTCCTCTTCAAGTGAAGGATCTAAAACAATTTCCTTTCCGAGCTTGTGGAAAGTTAGCGTTATAGGCAGTTCTTTCTTTAACGGAAGCTTCTTATTTGTTAGTTCACCATAAACAACTTTATCATTTTCTAGCTTTGGAAAGACTGCATTTCTGAGAGCAAACACAGCTGCTAATGCAGATGCATCTAAAAGATTTCCATCATTGTTTAAGCTGTAAATATCAATGAAAACTACCCAAACTTTTTCTCCTTTTTTAACGCAAAGCTGCTTAAAGTTGATTATTTCGCTTTCCCTGATTCCCCTATCAACAACTCTTGCGATTTCTATCGCATTTATATTTGGGGGGCCAGGCTCGAATTCTGGAGAGCTTAAAGGTGTTAACTCTACAACAACCATCATTGTGCCTTCATCTGGAGAGTCGGCATAAGGCTCAATGAGACCGAGCTTCACCCCAGCAAGAACTTCTGTGTTACCAATTTTTACTCTTGCACTTCCCTCAGCTTTCTTCACAACTCCTTCCTCGACTTCGATCTTACGGAAATCAAGCAATTTACGTCTATCAAATCGAATCCCTTTCTCAACGAAAGAGATTATCTTTTCTTTATTTGGAAGAATATCACTTGCCATTTTATTTCCACCCTTTGAAAGTTTCTTTTAAAACTTTCTTCTGAATCTCAGAAATTTTCTTACAGACATCATTTGCAGTTTGGAGAGCTGCACTGAGTTCTTTTCTAGTCACATTTCCATCTAACTGGAGCAGGCTGACTTTTCCAAGCCTCGAGAGAACTGCGAAAGGAATGTCAGAGGCTTTTTCATTACCCTTTTCTTTATAA
>JACZVS010000077.1 GCA_022572525.1 Nanobdellota archaeon | reverse complement strand
GTAACGCTGTCTATAACAGGACCACTTAATCCGTCAAATTTCCAATAAGATACAAGATTCTCATTAAGATTATCTGGCCATTCTGATTCTGGGATTCCTCCTTTAAGCCTCAACACAAGATAACCTGCATTATCTGTTGATAATCTTCTTCCAGGAAGCTGCTGCCAGAATACTGTTGAGACGAACTTTCTTGGAAACTCCTCTCCTTGTAACTGGTTAAGAATCTGTGGGTGGATGTTTCTTATTTTCGGAACAGAAATTATTGGGTTAATCTTGAATAAAGCAATTTGCGCATAAACAGAGACATCTTGCTCTTCTAGGAGGTCAGATGTAATAATTTTCGGTTGATAATCTACAACCTGAACAATAAAATCTTGTGTAGCCTCTTCAATTGGCAAGAAAATCGGAATTGCCCCAACTTTTTGCTGTTGCTGTTCTTGTTTGACTTGCTCTTTTGTTTTTTGTTCCTCTTGCCTTTGTTGTTCCTCTCCTCCCTGTTCCTCTTGCTGAGTTGTCTGTCCATTCTGATTCTGCTCGCCTTCTCCTTGCTCTTGAGAAAAAACAATTGGCACTAGCATTAGAATCACAGCTATTGCTAGAAAAACCTGCATGCCTCTTTTTAGTCTGCTTTTCATCTTAGATTATTTCGGGTTCTTTAAAGAGTGGGGAGTTTTTGTTAAGTGCAATATCAGCAAAGATAGCGTTTAGATCATCAACTCCTTCTGGAACAGGATTTTCAATTGTGTAAAGGACAAGCTTATTCTTCCCTTCCACTTCTGCAAAGAAGCCAAAGCGAGTACCTCCAAAAAGAAGCTGGTCTACCTCTACAGCAGGAAATTCAAATGTCTGGCATTTCTCTTCCTTAAGACCAATAAGTCCTCCAAGACCACCAGCAGGAACTTTAAAGCATTTCTCAACACTTTGCTCTTCTAAACTTAGTGAACCTTCCTTAAAGACTTGAATCCTTACATCATAGAATCCGGTTACAAGACTCACCTTTCTATTTTCGGGGTACAGCAAAGTTTCAGCAATCTCTTGCTCTTCTTCTAACAAAGTTATAATTGCAGTTTCATCTCTCCGTAAACTTCTCTCTCCTCCAAGATTATCTATCAAAATTAATTCTACATCTAATTCATTAAGTGGTTCAAGGAGAAGATTAATTACTTGATTGTCTATATTGGTTGAGAATTGTTCTTTTGTCCTCACATAGCCTTCTTTTTCCGCAATAATAAAACCATTTACACATTGAGGAAAGTTTTCTCTCAACACTGCTTGGCCATCTTCTAAAGAAGTCACTCCAATATGACATACAGTATTAATGCATTTGTAGTTTATTGTAACATCATCAAGAGGTTTTGCGTCATCTGCCGAGAAAGTTAAAACAGTTTCTTCGGCAAGCTTGAATTTACATACTTTACTTTCTTGCTTTACTGCTGTTCCAACCTCAACTGCTTCCCTTGGATTGTTCTTGTTAATGAAAACTACAAAAGGAAACTGGAAATTTAAGTCACTCTTGGCATCATAAACACTAACAAGAACAGGGTAAGCAACAGTATAAGCAAAACTGTAAGAAGAAAGGCATAGAAAACTTCTCAAGAAAGGTGGAGATACCTGTGAGATGCTTTCTCCTCTTAAAAGGCCATCTTCCTCCCCATTAATTTCTAGCTTGAATGGCTTTTCTATAAATAGGAAGTTTACCCCTAGCCTTTGATCAGAAATTCCTGCATCAATTTCATAATAAGGGTTTGCCTTTACATAATTTGTCCCTTTTATTTTTGTAAATGGAATGTTGTTCGCAAGAACGTTTTTAAAGCTTCCTTCAACACTTAAGAAATTGTAACTTTTTGGATTGCATTCTAGTGTTGTTTTCGTTGAAGGAAGCTCTTCATAAAGGAAGATGGCGTCTATTGTCCTCTCTTCTAAGAAAAGTTGCTCATTCTCCGCATTCATGATCTTTTTTGCAGCTTCGTAACTTCTGCCTAAGGCCTTTTCGAGATTAAGATCATAGACATCAACTCTTGCTCTTGTATCTTGAAGCCGTATGTTGAGTGGCATAAATACTCTTAGTGAAACATCTTCTTCTTTTATCTTAACTCTAGCACTTGCCTGCCCTCTTTTTTCTATCTCGAACCCCTCTAAAGTGAATTCTGTAATTACAGAATCACATCTGTCAATGTTTTCCTCTACATATCTCTTAAGATGGCCTTCCATGTCAGAAATAGAAGGAATCCTCTGTTGTTCTAGGCCATTTCCTGAAATATAGAACCAGTATGGGATTTCGTCTCCTAGGAACTCAAGGGAGTTGCCAAAAGGCATAAATGAACTTCCATCTTCTCTTTCTGGCAAGAAAATATAGCCTCCTCTAGCGCCAAGAATCTGGATTGCTTCCTGCCCTAATGACTGCAGGCATAATGAATAACCTTCTGCAAACGGCCTTAGCTTCTCAGGAACTTTTTCAATAGTGGCAGGGAAAAGTTCTCTTCTTAAAGTGAAGGCTAACAGAACAGAAGCTATGATAACAACTGCCACAACTATAAAAATCGTTACCTGCGCCTTTTTCATCCTCTTTTGACTTCTTTTAACAAAAGAGGGAAAGAGCTATATAAATTTTACTTTTATATGTGGGAAGAATAAAAAAGTGACTAAGAAAAATAAAATAAATGTGTCCCCGCAGGATTTAACCTCTTGAGCTTAATAGCCAGATTCCGTGTATGAACACTAGTATCCCTAGAACATAATTGGCCCATATACTCATCTCTTGACTAAAACCAACCAAGAACACCAGTATTCCAAGTACGATTCCTACCCATCCTAAAAACGATTTTGTTCCTTTGTCCATTTTACCTCTAAACTGTTAATCTCCCGCTTCTTAAATTTAAATATCTTGTGTATGGGCCCGCTCGGACTCGAACCGAGGATCTCATCGATGTCAACGATGCGTCATAACCAC
>JACZVS010000076.1 GCA_022572525.1 Nanobdellota archaeon | reverse complement strand
GTTGCCTTCTAAAGAAGTGAAGATCCTTGATGGAAGGGTAAGAGCAACTGTCGGAGTAATAGCAGCTTCTGGCAGGACAGAAAAGCCAATTGTTAAAGCTGGCAAGATGTATTATATGAAGAAGGCAAAGAATAAACTCTGGCCAAGAACATCTGCTGTAAAGATGAATGCTGTTGATCATCCATTTGGAGGAGGAAGGGGAAAAGTTATTGGAAAGCCAAAAACCCCACCGAGATTTGCTCCTGCAGGAAGAAAAGTTGGATTGCTTAGGGCAAGAAGAACAGGTAGAAGGAAGAGGTAACCTTCTTAAAAAGAAGTTTAACCAAGAAAACTAAAAGAAAAATATAAAACAAATCAAAATGGCAAAACAATTTTTATTTTACGGTAAAACCATGGAAGAACTTAAACAGATGCCATTACAAGACTTTGCAAATATACTGAACAGCAGACAGAAAAGAAGTGTGTTAAGGAGAGGAGAAGAAATCCAGAAGTTTTTACAGAAAGTTGATAGTAAAGTTAAGAGGAAAAATAAAATTAGGACTCATAATAGAGATATGATAGTAACTCCCAAATTAGTTGGCCATACTATTGCAATATACAATGGTAAGGAATTTGTTCCTATTAAAATTTCTGAGCAGATGTTAGGGCATTTTCTTGGAGAATTTGTTTTAACAAGAAAAAGAATCCAGCATAGTTCTCCAGGAGTGGGAGCTACAAGAAGTTCTGCCTCTATTAAATCTAAACCTAAGTAAGGAACTCAAATGGAAGTCACAGCATTTGGAAAAAATTACTCAATATCGACAAAACATTCAGTTGCGATATGTGATTTTATTAGAGGTAAAACCATTTCAGAAGCTATTAACATGCTCGAGAAGGTAAGAGAGAAAAAAATTGCGGTTCCAATGCGAGCAGAAATAGGCCATAGGAAAGGAATGGAGAGGGGAAGATATCCTATTAAGGCCTCAGCATACTTCATCAAGCTACTCAAAAACTTAAGAGGAAATGCCTCTCAAAAAAACCTAGAGCCAGAAACAACCCTGATCGAGATAGCAAAGGCAGATAAAGGGGAAAAGCCTGTAAGAGCTGGAAGGCGGGGTAGAGTTGGTAAAAGTACTCGTATCTTTCTTACTGGAAAGGGCATAGAAGAAGTTGAGAAGCCAAAAGCAAAAGAGAAAAAAGCTGAGAAAGTAGAGAAGAAAGAAGAGGTAAAGAAACCCGAGGAAAAGAAAGAGGAAAAGAAGGCTGAAAGCACCCAAAAGCCAGAGGAAAAAGCAAAATGATAGAAAAACAATTTATAGAAGCGAAGAAAAGGGAGTTTATCATAAGGGAATTTGTAAAGAAGAAGTTAGGGAAAGGAAAGGTAAGTATGGTTGGATTAGAAAGAACACCTCTTGGAGAAAGAATAACTGTACATACAACAAAGCCAGGCCTGATTATTGGAAGAAAGGGGGAAGCTATTCAAGAATTAACTTCAACGCTTAAAGCAAAATTCAAGCTTGAGAATCCTCAGATCGAGATAGTAGAGATTGAAAATGCAGAACATGATCCTCAATTCATGGCAGATTACATTGCATCTGCCCTAGAAAGATTTGGGCAGTTAAGATTCAAGGCAATTGCATACAGGGCCTTACAAAGAATCAAAGATTCCAAGGCATTAGGAGCGGAAATAAGGTTGAGCGGAAAGCTGCCAAGTGATAGAGCAAAAAGGTGGAGATTTTCCTTTGGATACCTAAAGAAAACAGGAGCACCTGTAGAGATTATAGTTAAAAAAGCGTATGCAGATGCCCATACAAAGCCAGGAGTGGTTGGCGTAAAAGTTTTTATAGTTCCTCCTACTTCAGATATTAGAGAGATTAAAGAGAAAGAGATTATTTCAGAAGTTGTCGAAGAGAGGAAAGAAGAAAAAAAGGAAGAGAAGAAAGTAGAGAAGGAAAATAAAAAGGAAAAGGCTAAGAAATAATGGCTATAATTAAAAGCAAGGCTTTGCAGAATTCTGATACAAGTGAGTTAAAAAACAAGTTGAAAGAACTTCGGCTAGAGCTAATCAAGCTTTCTTCTCAAAGAGCTAGTAAGAGTGTAAGTAATCCTGGCATGATGAAAGAGATAAGAAGGAGTATTGCAAAAATTCTAACAGTTCTTAATTCAAAGGCTAAGAGCAGGGCAGCTCAGAAGCAACAACCTCAAGCTCAAAAACCTCATATTAAAACCAAATGAACATATGTCCAAAGTGTGGATTGCCTAAGATAGCTTGTACTTGCGAGACGATAGCTAAGGAAGAGCAGAGAGTCAGAGTAAGAACAATAAAGAAGAAGTTCGGCAAATTTGCAACCCTCATAGAAGGAATAGATACAAAGAGCATCAACATTAAAGACACTGCAAAGAAGCTTAAGAGCAAATTTGTTTGTGGTGGTACAGTGAAGAAAGGCACAATAGAGTTACAGGGAAATCACAAACGTAAGATGAAGGAAGCATTGGCCGAGATTGGATTTGTTACTGATTTGATTGAAGTTACATAGCAAAAGCAAAGCGCAAAGCAAGGGAAATGAAAGGCATATTAAGAGAAGAGCTTATAGGCTTAGAAACAGAAGTGATAGAAGCAAAGAACAAGGCCCTTGTAGGAATCAAAGGCAGAATCGTAGATGAGACAAAATTCACGTTCAGTATAGAAACAGTAAAGGGAATTAAAAAAGTGCTAAAGTCACAGGCAACGTTTAAGCTGCCATACAAAGGCGAGAAGCTTGCGGTGGAAGGAAAACTTTTAATAGGCAGGCCTTATGAAAGGCTTAAGAAATGATCTTTTTAGGAAAAAGCTCAACCAAAAATAACCAAGAAAAATAAAATGGCAGAAGTGAAAAAGGCTAAGACAACAAAGGTAAAGAAGTCAGCGGCAGTAAGCGCTCCAACATCAAAAAAAGCAAATGGAAAATGCACTGACAAGAAATGCCCTTTCCATGCCGGATTAAGTGTAAGGGGCAGAAGCTTTACAGGAGAGATAATAAGAAAAAGAGAGAAGACAGTAAAGGTTGAATGGC
>JACZVS010000075.1 GCA_022572525.1 Nanobdellota archaeon | reverse complement strand
CTCCTCTGGGTTGAGGTTGAGCGAGGTGTTAAATTTAAAAGCGAATGACTTGGAGCTGCAAGAAAGGATTGGTTGGGTGAGGATGGGGAAAGGTAAGAAAGATAGGCTGTTTATTCTGTCTGATAAGCTGATTGATGAACTTCAAGATTATGTTAAAGACAAATCTGAATCAGAACATCTTTTCCCTGGTAAAAGCGGAAGGATGTCTGCAAGAAATGTACAAAAGATAGTTGGCAAGGCAGCTAAGAGGGCCGGCATCGTAAAAAAGGTTTCTCCACACACTTTACGGCACAGTTATGGCACCCACTTACTCGAAGCAGGTGTTGATATCAGAAAGATTCAAATTCTCCTTGGCCATAGCCAACTTTCCACAACCCAACTCTACACACAAGTTTCAACAGAAGAACTTAAAAAAATCAAGAGCCCTTTTGATGATCTGTAGTTAATCTTCTTCTTCCTCTTTCTTCTTAGCCCATCTTGAAATAAGCATTACTCCAATAACCGCTATAATTGTTACCAAAATAGCAGAGAAAATCCTGAAAAGGTAAGCTTCGCTTGTTAATCCAACATAGGCAAGAACCTTATTTATGCTCTCCTGAATAGCATCCCTCCAAACTAAGGCTATCGTAAAACCGAGAGCAGCTGTTATAGCGGTAACAACATTTTTTCTAACTTCTGCCCTAAACTTCCCTGCAGCTCGCCTCAATTTTTCAGCCTCTCTTAAGCTTACTCCCCCGAACTTTCTCAAAACCTCTTTCCCTTTTTTGTAAACCATCTAAAATCAAACTTTAAGCCACTTAAAAACCTTTCCCGCAAATTTTTTATATCTACCTTATCTCTTTATAAGATGCCAGAACTAACCATTACCTTTTTCGTTGTTGGGATTATTCTAGGGTTTATCATGGCCTACCTTCTAATACACAAGTTAGCAGAGGCAAAATATAGGATAGAGCTAGAAAAATGGAGACTTGCAGCAGAAGATGGAATAAGATCAGATGCTCTGGAAAGAAGTAGATCTGTTCTGAAGGGGAAAATAGGGGAACAAATTGTTTCTTTGTTGCCAGAATTTAAGTATAATCCTGCAGATGCCCGCTTTCTTGGAAATCCAATTGACTACTTAATCTTCGATGGCTATTCTAATGATGAGAAAATTAACTTAGTGTTCATGGATGTTAAGAAAGGAGAGCATGCCAAGCTAAGCAAGAAACAGGAAAAAATAAAAGAGGCTGTTGATAATAAAAGAGTAAAATGGCAAACCCTAAATTTGAAATAAGCTATATAAGATACGCTGGGTTTAGTAGGCTTGATAGCTTTGAAAGGAATAAGATAGAAAGCATTGTGAATTTGAATGTGGAAAAGATCAAGCGGATTACCCCTTTTTTAGGGATGAGGCTACATTTGAAGCCAATACATGAGAAAGAAACAGAACTTGCAAGGCAAGGCCATGTTCATCAAATCGATGGATTTCTAAGAACGAATAAAGGAAGATTTCATGCCGTCGCAAGACATAGGAACCCATATCATGCTGTAGCAGACATACTTAAGAACCTTCTAAGTCAAGTTAAACATAAACATCCTCATAAAGAGGAATGGAAAGAAGTGTTTAAGAAGTACAGAAAGCTCAAGAGAAAGAAATAAACTTGAAAATGGCGCGCAGGAAAAAACAGAGAGTAAGGCAAAAAGGCAAAATCAGCCTAAGTAGATATTTCCAAAAGTTGGAGACAGGCCAAAAAGTGGCGATCAGGCCAGAAGCCTCTCTTCCATCCTCAGCCCATTTGCGTGTTAGGGGTAGAGTTGGAGTAATAGAAGCAAGAAGGGGAAGGGCATATATTGTGAGAGTGAGAGTGGGTGGGCAGTTCAAAAGGCTGATTTTGAGGCCTATACATCTCCTAAAGCTTTCCTAATCCTGCATCAAAATATTTAAAAGTCTTTAAAGCGAGGAGTTAGGATGATAACGAACCAAGAACCACTTAGCTTGGCAGAGACGAAGAAACTGCTCGAAAAGCTAGGATCCGATGTCGATAGCCCGCGCATCAAAAAAACCCTTGAATACCTTAAAAAATTCAGCAAAAGGAAAGCCGAAAAAGTAAATGGAGTTGTTAAAAAGCTGAGTGATGCGGGCATCTCAAAATTAAAACAACAACACATAGTTAAGATCGTAGATATAATGCCTGAAACTCCCTCAGATCTTCGCAGCATTTTTTTCGGCGAGGACGTTAACCTGGACTCAAATGAAACAGAGAAAATATTACAAATCATCAAAGAGAGTAATTGAAGATAAGAATGGAAAAGGAAGAGAAAGCTATAGTACTAGATTATTTACCTCATGGATATTTTGGCCAAGAGAAGAGGATTCCCGTAGCACAAGCTATAGGAATTGCAAATTTCACTCTCCTCCAACTAGTACCAAGAAAAGGAGTTTCTCTCCAACTGAAGGAAGAAGTTTATATTGGTTCTGGTAAGAGGGAGAAAGTAAGTTACATCCTGGGCAGACTTACAGGGGATAAACTCACAGAAACCGCAAAAATAAATCTACAAGAATTTGTCGAGAGAATTGTTGAGGAACAAGAGAAACGCTTTGTGGATTTTTTTAATAATGCAGAGCCTGTTAATACCAGACTTCATCAACTCGAATTGCTTCCGGGATTTGGCAAGAAACATACTGAAAGCATAATAAAAGAAAGGCAGATTAAGCAATTCGAAAGTTTTGCAGAAATGCACGAAAGAATTAAAAGCCTTCCTGATGTGAAAAAAGCTGTCGAGAAGAGAATATTAGATGAACTAGAGAAGCATGAAAAGTATAGGATTTTCGCAAGGTAAGATGGATAAAGAAGTAATAGAATCAAATGCAGCAAAAAGCCAACCACAGCCACAGCTAAAAGAAATAGTCAGAATACTCAATACAGACATTAAAGGAGATGCTAATATCTACTACGGACTTACACTCATAAAGGGAATCTCTTGGACCTTAAGCAATGTTATTTGCTATCTTTTAAAGATTCAGAAAGAAAGAAAGGTTGGCTCTCTAAATGATGC
>JACZVS010000074.1 GCA_022572525.1 Nanobdellota archaeon | reverse complement strand
AATTAATCAGGAACTTCCATTCGCGACTATGAATATGGCTGCTATTTCAAGTTCAGAGATTAAGAGGCTTATTTCACTAGGTGATCTTAGAGGAGCTACAAGCCAAGACGCTTTGATTGTCAATCCTAAGCCAGAAGAAGACCAAATCCAGCCAGCTTCTTTCGAGTTGAAAGCAGGCTATGAATACTGGGAAGTTGATAAGTTATTTACCGGATTTGACAGAGAATTCTTAAATAAACATGCAATTGAGCATAAAGAAAATCTACGGCCAGGAGAAAAAATATTGTGCAGGCCAGGTTATATTTATGTTGTCAAAAGTTATGAAAGTTTGAAGTTTCCAGCAGAGATAGAGGGGATAAGTGATACTAAGAGCACTGTTGGCAGAGTTGGTTGTTTAAGTCTAGCAACAGATGAAAGATTCTCTCACTTACGAGCAGGATTCTCAAATAATGGAAATCCAGAAAATGTTTATTTTACTGTTGAGCCGCTTGCTTTTCCGATAATCCTGAAAGCAGGTCAGACAAAATTATTCCAAATAAGGTTAAGAAAGAAAGGAACGTCATACATAAGCAGAGAAGAGCTTGAAAAGACATATGGAACAGAGGATGGAATCAGCCTATTCCGAGATGACAAGCTGATTCCGATTTCAGAAGTGTTAGAAGAGAATGGCTTAAAGCTGACAATTAGAACAGACAAAGTGTTTGTCCATAAAAAGTATGCCGCAAAGCCTCTTGACTTAACATTAAAGCGGCATTATAACCCAGAAGAATTCTTTGACACAGCAGAAGGTCATAAAGAGATTATAATGGAACCCCAAACACTCTATTTATTCTCAACAAGAGAAAGAGTAAAGCTTGGAAAAGGGTGTTGTGGATTTATCATCAGAGATGATCCTTTTCTAGGAGTAGGAATAAGAACACATCTTGCAGGATTTATAGATCCAGGATTCGATGCAAGGCTTACTCTTGAGTATCTAAGTGAGAGAAGAAGAGTGATAAAAGACGGCCAGTATGCTGGCAAGATTCTTGTTGAGGAAGTTTATCCTCCTGCAAATGTCTTGTATGGCTCTGCGGGTCTTAATTCTTCATACCAAAAGCAAGATGCTCCAACTCTTGCGAAAATCTTTAAGTAGCTAAACATTTTTAAAAATTGATTTCTTTGCTACTTCATGAAAAAGCAAAAGCAGAAACTGAAAAAGCAAGAAAAACCAGAAAAACTCCTTGGCGTAGAAGATTCTGGCAGAGGCCCTGTTATTGGTCCTCTTGTAATGGCCGGAGTTATGATTCCTGCACATATTGAAGAAAAATTTAAGGAAGCTGGCGTCAAAGATAGCAAGCTCCTTACTCCGAGCTCAAGAAGAAGGCTTGCAGACATGATAAAGAAAAATTCAGAGTTCGCTATCATAAGAATCTGGCCATATGAAATCGACTTTGGAAATCATGCTGGAATTAATCTTAACAAGCTTGAGGCCATCAAGAGTGCACAAATCATAAATGACATGCAACCTGACAGAGTTATTATCGATTGCCCTTCTCCAAACATCCCGAAATGGCAGGCAGAAGTTGAAAAGAGACTTCAGAAAAAAACAAAGGTCATTTGTGAACATAAAGCAGATGTTAATCATCCTGTTGTTTCTGCAGCATCAATTATTGCAAAAGTAGCAAGAGATGAAGAAATTGAAAAAATACAGGGAAGGATTCCAGTTGAGATCGGAAGCGGCTATCCTGCTGATCCGATTACAAAAAAGTTTTTGGAAAAAAACTGGGACAAGTATGAAGATATCTTCAGGAAGAGTTGGCAGACATGGAAACGGCATAAAAATAAAAAAGTTCAGAAAAAGGTCTTTGACTTTGAATGACTCAGACTAATTAGTGGCACAAAAAGAAAGAAAGGGAAAGCTTAAAAATTTGGTGTTCGTACTAAGTAGAAAGAGTAAATGACATACATTAAAAGTATCACACTTAAAGGATTCAAGAGCTTTGCTAAAGAAACGAAAATAGAATTTGATAGAGGCTTTTCCTGCATTGTCGGCCCTAACGGAGCTGGCAAGAGCAATGTCAGTGACGGTATTATTTTTGTTCTTGGCAAGTTAGGAAGTAAAGGGCTGAGGGCTGATAAATCAGCGAACTTGATCTATAATGGCGGAGATGGAGGAAAGCCAGCTGCCGAAGCAGTTGTTGACCTTTATTTAGATAATAAGGAAAATACATTTCCAATCTCAGGTAAAGATGGCGAGGTTAAAATAACGAGAATTGTTAGAAGAGGCGGAACAAGTATTTACAAGATCAATGATGCGACAAAGACAAGACAGGAAGTTCTCGAGCTGCTGTCAAAGGCCGGTATTTCTCCTCAGGGATTTAACATTATCTTGCAGGATGCGATAAGCAGATTTGTGGAGATGAGAAATGAAGATAGGAGGCTTTTGATAGAAAATATTTCGGGAATAAGCTTATATGAAGAAAAGAAGAAGAAAAGTTTACGAGAGTTGGAAAAGACAGATGAAAAGTTGAAAGAAATAAACATAATTCTGACAGAACGGGGAAGTTACCTTAAAAACTTGGACAGGGAAAGGCAACAAGCATTGCATTATAAACAACTAAAAGAGGATATTGAAATTGGAAAAGCTGCTCTCATTCTCAAACAAATATCAGATAAGGAAAAGAAAAATGCATCATATGAAAAAAATATTGAAGTTGAAAAGAAAAAGATGGATTTAGGAAAGAATGAGATTATGGCAATGCAGAAACAAGCTTCTGCATTTTTCAGTGAGATCGACATAGTAACGAAGAAAATTGAAGAAGCTACTGGGAAAGAACAAGCAGATTTGAGGAAAGGTTTAGTAGAAATAAAGAGCAGTATTGCCTCGCTTGAAGCCAAAAAAAGCAATCTCTCTGATCAAATTAGAAATAACTTAGAAAGAGAAAAACAGCTTTTATTCGATTCAGATGAGAATGAAGAGTCTCTTATAAGGATCAAAAAAGAACTTAGAGAAAAGCCAAAAAAGATTGACATCAAGAGCTTAGGAAAAGAGATTATA
>JACZVS010000073.1 GCA_022572525.1 Nanobdellota archaeon | reverse complement strand
TTTCCAGTATTCTTGAAGCATGTAGGATTCTTCTCAAGATCTATCCTTATTCCTTTGGGTTCAATGTTGTAAGACTGGGCAGCCCCAGATTTCTCTAAGCCTGATCTAGGGTAAAAGAATAACTGCTTATCATCTCCTCTGTAAAGAGAGATCTCATTCCAGACATCTTCTGCTACTTGTGCTGATTCAGGTTTTAGCTGATCGGGAAATCCAAAGCACACCAAACGGATAGAAGAACAGCCAGCTGTTGGGAGAGTTCCTTCAAAAATTGTTCGGTATCCTGCGTAGTATGTACTTTCTATCGCATCTCGAAGATCAGAGACAAATAAGTTGATTTGAATTTGCTCTCCCCTGCAAACAAAATTCTTAATTGTCATGACGGCAACAAGTATGATAATTGCTGCAATTATTATAGAAATTATAAAAACAAATGGCAAGCCAAACATATGTTGGCCTTTTTTCTTTCTTAGCATCTTGATCCTCTTTTAATTCTAGAAGAAAAAGAGATTTAAAAATTTAGCTGAA
The DNA here is from genome assembly GCA_022572525.1 of Nanobdellota archaeon. Taxonomy (GTDB): domain Archaea; phylum Nanobdellota; class Nanobdellia; order Pacearchaeales; family UBA12030; genus JACZVS01. Next base: position 2,538 of record JACZVS010000073.1, on the reverse strand, counting down.
TGGCCTAATAATGCGTTGCATCTCATTTCCAAATCCATCTCTGCATCTGAGGTACATTGAGGCAGGCAATTCACTAAGAGAAGCTGAATGAGTATCACTATTATCTGGTTCTAAAACAACTCCATCTCCAAAGACAAATTGGTTATCACTGTATTTGCAACTGGTTACTTCATCCGTTATTATGAACAGACTGCCTCCTGCTGTAAAGACTCGTACTAGTTCTGGTGGGGATCTATCTACTGTTACTGTAAGAGATGTCTGCTTTCTTGCTTCATTTCCTGCAAAGTCTTGACATCTAATGTAGAATGTGTGACTTCCTTCATCTAATGTTAACTGAGAAACATGCATCTTGCTTCCTGTTTCCGAGAAAATTCTTTCATCTAAACCAAAGCCACTAAAGCTGTAGAAGCAGAATGCTCTTCCCTCTCCAACTCCTCCAGAAGTTTCTACCTCAAAAGTTATAGGCTGTCCGCGAGCTCCAAATGCAATTTCTCCTTGAGGCTGTACAGATGTAATCAGCAACTCATCAGCAACGTTCAAAGTGTAAACATAACTTTGAATATTAACATTTCTTGTCCCATTTGAGAAAGGAAGATCTTTACATCTAATGTAGAATGTATTAGCTCCTTGATCTAGATTTGTAAGATCCTCTTCACATAACCATAAACTATTTGGTTGAGACTGATCAAGTCTGTTTTGGCAGGAAAAGTCATTAAGCATTACATCATAGCTTACATCAGTTTTATCCCACTTGCAATCTGCTGGCTCATTTGTGAATATCTTTGTATGCTGGGTAGATGTCTCAAATGGAATGAATGCTCCATTATCTGGGATTGTTTCAACAATTCTTGGAGCTGTTCTATCAGGAGAAGGATCTACACAGAAGTTTATGAGAAATTCATTCACATTTGCATTACCAGGTTTGTCTTTGCATCTTACATAGAAGGTATTTTCAGTTCCAGGGGTAAATCCTCCCCATTCCTCACCGAGGGGATTTCCAGGAGGGGTGAAACTTTGTGAATGCTTTGTTCTATAAAAGTTGACTCCCCCATACAAAAACGTCATCTCATCAAAGCTTGAAGTTCTCTCAAAGTCAATCTTACATTGAGCAGCTTCATCTGTTATGAGTGTTAACTCAACACTATTGAAAGGCTCTAAGCAGCCTCCTCCAGCTTTCTGAAGCCTTACACTCCTACCTTCAACAAACCTTACCTCGTGTTTGGTAGTTGAAGTGTCAGCACTAACAATTCTTGGACTTAAGATATCATCATCCCCTATTGACACGCATAACTCTCCTGAAGTACCTTTATTAACAAGTTCACAAGTTGTGCCTAAACTCAAGCACCTATATTCAGAACAAGGTCTTCTTGAATCTTGATTGCATAACTCACAATTATCACCTCCTTCAGGAGGAAGAGTTGGCTGACATGAGAAGTACTCAAGTATATAATACTCTGAACCAAAAAGGAAATTACTTATGCCTTCAAGAATGTCTTCGAAAGCACCTCCAAAAATAATTGCAAGGATAACTAGGATGATAAATGGACCTAAAGCGCCAAAACCAGGCAATAATTGTGCAGCGAGGTTACCCACAAATCTGTGTACTACTTCAATAAGCAGATATGCACCTATAATAATGCCCGCAACCAAATCATCAACTCCAAATGATTTCATCACAAAGAAAACCATAGCTGCATATGCATATTCAACATATAATGCATTTCCCGAGAATATTCTAAGCATGCCCTTATGTATTTGTTCTGCAAGGCCTAGTTTTCCTGTTCCTTTATCAGCATCTTCATACCCCCCTATCCCTACAAATCCAGTTATCCCGATAACCCCCCCAACAACATTCACTCCTGGAAAATCCTCTTTTTCTAGCGGTAAAATAAATACATCTTTTAAGCTGTTAAGATACCCCTCTCTTAACTCTCTTTTTGTAGCAGAAGCAAGCAGCTTCTCTATTGTTAAGCCTTTCTTTAGCTTTTTCCCATATATCCCATAACCATCTCTTGTGAATTCTCCTGCCAAATTAATTGATGCCCCACAATCTCCTAAAGCCATGCATCTATCATTCATGGCTTCTCTCCATTTATCTGTTATGCATTCACAATTTGACCTACATCCTCCAGTGGTAAATAAGCCACCACTTTTCATCTTAACTTTACAGGCAAAACTTCCCTGTCCACACACCAAAGCAGCACCAGTGGCAGATCCCAATCCTTGATCTCCATTAAGCAAACTACTTACATCCAATCCAGGAGGGGTTCTTGGAACACAAGTATTGTTTCTGAAGCCTACCCAATTCTGATTTGGAGCATCAAACCAGAAACAGCCAGAATTACTTTCACACGCTTCTTGCTCTTGTACTCCCAAACATTCTCTCCATCTGTTTGTTAAGCAAGCAGCTTCAGTAAATGTTGTTTCTCCGACCTTGACGCTTCCTTCAACACAAACTTCCTGCCTTTGATCAGAACAAGGCTCTATTATTTGTTCTCCGTTAATACACAAAGCGCGCCAATGCCTGCTTCCAACAAC
>JACZVS010000006.1 GCA_022572525.1 Nanobdellota archaeon | reverse complement strand
CAATCACTTGTCTCAACAACTAATTCTATTAACCTGCCATTTATGCCGCCAGCATCATTTATGGCCTCTTTAGCACATTCAACTCCAGCAAGTATGTTTTCTCCATATGGGGCAGCAGGTCCTGCTAAAGGGGTGAGAACACCAACTTTAAGTGTTCTTCCAGTAGGACTCTGCGCAAATAGAATAAGCAGCACAGCAATGACAACTAGAATAATTATCACGATGGTAACCCACAATCTTGTTTGTTTTGCCATTTTAATTGTTGTGAGAATATATTTTAATATATTTATACCGAACTAGTCCGTCTTTATGCTTCAGATACCGAATAATCTCCTCTGACTCCATATTCATCTCTTAGTGTAACAAAAAACTTATTTGTTCGAATGACAGAAGCCATTGTTGAAAGCAAATCTCTTGCTCTTGATTTCGGTAACTGATGAAGTGTTTCTCTGGATCTCTTCTCGGTTCTATTTGCTTCACTGATTATAAAATTAAAGGCTCCAGAATCCCTTACTGCATAAACTGCTCTTTCTTGCTCTTCTATTGTTGCATCTCTTCTTCCAACAAGATTCAAAAGAACTCCTTTTTGTTTATCTGTTCCGTGTTTTAAGCAATACCATATTGGCAAAGTTAGTCTTCCATTTGCGATGTCTGTTACCTGATCTTTATATGATTTATCAACTGTTTTTACTCTCTTATTCGGAGGCACGAAATCGCCAGCATCATTGGTTAATTGAAGGCCTGTTCCTACATCTGTAGCAAAATCTCTTAGAATTCTTCCATATTCTTCTCTTCCATTAGTAAGGATTGCTCCAACATCAGCTATCCATGCTAAAAAATCTCCACAAATCAACCTTCCTTTTTTATAGTATATCTCTAAAAATTCTCTTTCATCTCTAACCTGATCAAAGTTATCAACTGTTAAACCAAATAAGTCAATATTCTGTGCCCTATAGATTCTAGAATTAACATCGGACAAGCCACAAATTATTTCTAATGTAGTCTCTTTTATAGCATCTTGTTCTTGAATTATTCTTTGAGCTAGTTCTCTTAATAAAAATCCTGCATTTACTGCGCACTTTTCGTCATCTTTTGTTTGAAGTTCTCCCTTTCCATCTAAAAACCAATTTATTATGTAGGTTGAGTCATTATACAATTCTATCGCCGCTGCATATGGAGGAATAACTCTTTCCCAATCCTTGCCTTCACATACTTCATAACTTAATCTCAATAGTAAATCTCTTAATCTAGGATTTTTAGCTCTTCTTTTCGGAAGCACTTCTACAAATGATTTAGTTGGCTCTTGAAAATCTTCTCTTTCTAAGTATTGGAAAACGAAAGGTGTGACCACTTTAGATGTTTCTTTCAGCACTTCAAAATATTCTCTCCTAGACATTTTACTATTAAGAAGTGGTGTACAAAACAGATAATGTTTTATCCGAACATATACGGGATCTAGAAACAGTTTATTCTATTAAATACGGAATTAATTTGCCCTCTGCCTTTTTAAGATGTTCTTGAAAAGTAGACTTCCCTATTCCCATTAACTTAGACAGCTGATCTAAACCAATCTTTTTTGGGTATTTGTAATACCCCCTCTTATAAGCAAATTCAATTGCCTCTTTTTGTTTTGGGCTAAGCTTTGGAAGTAGCTTAAGCAGATAAATATCATGCAATGTTCTTTTTATAAAAGAGATAACTTCAAAGTAAGTTGTTGTTTTTACTTTTGGTACATATTTAATTAATTCCTCTAGAGGTTTTCTATCCCAGCAAGCTATTTCCCATGATTCAAATCCATCTTTATCTAGAAATGCTGGTGTTGGGTAGATTAAAGTAGGATTATAAACCTTTTCGTAAGTAGCTTTGCCTTGTTTGTGTTTAGCTAGTGTGAAAATCAGATTTTTGTACTGTTCTACTTTAACGACCTTTTTATGCCTTTTTAAATAATTATAATACTCTTTAAAAACAACCTCCTTTCCTGAAACTTTTTGGATAGAAGATGTAAAGATATATTCCCCCTTCCTATAGACTCCTAATGGATAAAAGAATCCAGATAACTTAAGCTGTTCTAACTTCGGCGCATAAATACAGTCGCTATGTCTTATCTTAAACTTAAGATACCACATACATATCCGTATATGTTCGGCATTTTAAACTTTTCTGCAATCAAAAAAAGAAAGAAAAATTAAAGTGTTTGCAATTCTCCGTCTCTGATTATCATAAACTGGAAGTCTTTAAGCGCATCTCCGTTCTCATCTATTGTTAATGTTCCGCCAGTTCCTGGATAGTTCTCTACCGTGTACAAATAATCTCTGATAGAATTACTGGAAACTTCTTGTTCTAATGCAGCTGCAACTAAAAGCATTCCATCATATGCGTTTGCTGTTATAACTGCAAATGGAGATGGTTGTCCATATTTTGCCTCATACTTATCAAGAATTCCCTTAGAAAGCGGATTTTCTTCATCAAATTCAGGCACCATATAAATTAGCCCTTCCGCAGACTCTCCAGCAGAATCAATTACTTCTTGTGCATGGAATGTTTCCGGGCCATAAAGACCTACCTCTATTCCAAGTTCTGTTACCTGTTTAAGTAAAATTCCTGCCTCTCCTGTGTAAGGAACTATGTAAAGTGCTTCTGGATCTTCTGCTTTGAGTTTTGTCAATTGAGTCCTAAAGTCCTTTGCTGTTGGTTCATAAACCTCTGCAGCAACTATTTCTCCTCCTAAGTCTTCGAAAGTTTCTCTAAACACACTTGATAAACCAATATTATAATCGCTATTCTGATAGATCATCCCAACCTTCATGATTCCCTGATCATAGACATACTCTGCCATCTTTTTTCCTTGCAAGCTATCAGAAGGCCATGTTCTAAACACGTAATCGCCAGCATCTGTAATTGCAGGGGAAGATGAAGCAGCACTTAATAGAACAATTTGGTTTTCCTCTGCGATAGGAGCAATAGCAAGAGTTGCAGAAGAACATACTGTTCCAATTATGGCTAAAACATTGTCCAAATTAACTAGCTTGTTCGCAGCTGTTGAAGCCTCTTTTCCGTCACACATACTATCTTCATAGATAACCTCTATCATTCTGCCGTTAATGCCGCCAGCAGCGTTTATCTCTTCAGCGGCAATCACTACTCCTCCTTGAGAAGCTGATCCGTAAATAGCTACATCCCCACTTAAAGGCGCAATAAAACCAATTTTAATTGGTCCTGTCTCAGTAACAGTGCTTGGGCCTCGATTAATCAGCATAAACACCCCAATTATCAGAACAAGAATAACGATTCCCCCAATAACTCTTCCTACCTTAAGCTTTGCCATTTTAACCCATTAACTTTGAATTTAGGCTGTTTTAAACTATATAAAGTTTTTGATGTCCAGAAAGATTTTTATAATTTTGCTCTCTGTGAATAGCATGCCATTCTGGATTTTCAAGAAAAAAGAGGAACCAAAAGGTCCTGAAGTTATTCTGCCAACAGAAGATAGTAGGGTAAGACTTGAGGAAGATGTCCAGTTTCTTGTAGATTATTTTCACGAAATTGCAAGAGAGCTCTCTAAGATTGAGCATAATGCAACATCCTCAGAAGCTGAGATTGCAAAGATTAAAAAAATTGAATCGGATTTCAGAAAACTTGTGGAGAAGTTAAGGAAGAGAGAGCCAGAATTTATTGGCTATTGGAATGGACTTCTCAACATTACAGAAGATTTTGTAATTGAAATTAGAAGAGTTCTTCCAAATTCTACATTTGAAATCCCTCTAGATCAAAAGAGGGTGGAGGAAGTTGGAAGAATTTCAAGAAGAAACTCAAGTGCTTTTGTTGGAATGTTGGAAGATGTTAAAAAGAAACTTAACAAGACTTACAGAAGAACATTCAAAATTGGCTGGCCGGAAAGAGTTGGCTTCCCATAAATTTTTATTTGTCCTTTTCTGCCATTCAGTATGAACCTTAAAGATACTTTGAGGAAAAAGAAAAAGCTCTCAAAGAAAGAGCTTTCAATTTTGCCAAGAGCTTTTGATATAGTTGGGAATATTGCTATTGTAAACCTTCCATCTGCATTAAAGAGGAAAGGAAAAGTTATCGGAGCAGAGTTGCTGAAGTTAAAACACATTCAGACAGTTATAAACAAAGTTGGAGAGGTGAAAGGCAAGCTGAGAAAAGCTTCTTATAAAATAATTGCAGGCCAAAAAACTTTTGAGACAATCCATAAGGAAAGCGGCTGTAGATTCAGGCTGGATATCTCAAAAACTTATTTTTCTCCACGATTAGCAGCTGACAGATTAGATATTGCAAAGAAAGTAAGGAAAGGCGAAAGAGTTCTTGTAATGTTTGCCGGAGTTGCTCCATATGCAATTGTGATTGCAAAGAACAGCAAAGCCAAAGAGATTTACGCAATAGAACTTAACAAAGCTGCAGCAAAATATGGACAAGAGAATATCAAGCTGAATAAGGTAAGTGTGAATTTCATTCAGGGAGATGTTGAGAAGGTTGTTCCTAAACTAAAGAAAGAGAAATTTGATAGAATTGTGATGCCGAGGCCACAGTTAAGAGAAACTTTTCTTAAGGAAGCATTTATGCTTGCAAAGAAAGGAACTGTTATGTATTTTCATGACTTCTTAAGAGAAGAAGAAATCCCTTTTGTTACAGAGGGAAGGATAAGAGGGGCTGCATATAGGGCAAAAAAGAAAGTTAAGATTCTGAGATGGAAAAAGATTGGAGAGGTTGCCCCTTATAAGTATAGGGTTAGGATTGATTTCAAGGTTTTATAATCAAAACCTTTAAAAAGAAGAAATCCTAGTAAAAAACATAAGAAGAGGTAAAATGAGAGGAAAAGACCAGAAAGCTTTTTGGGGGGTCTTTACATTAGCAATAGTTATTGGAGTCTTAGTTGGATCTTATTTCTTCACAGGAGCCATCACAGGACAATTCTTCCATGGTCCTCCTTCTACTGATTCTCCTGATGCATCAAGTACTAGTGATTCTACTTCATTGACTAAAGGTGGTGGATCTAAAAAAGTTACTTATGATGGAGTTTTGAACATGTTGAATAATTGTGTAATTTGGACTAATCAGGATTTTGTGTTATTTGAGGGCGAGTTTGTCAAATTAGATACATACATTGTAACACTTCAACAAGTTGGAAGTGAGGGTAGTGTAATGGTAACTGTTAAAAATGGAAATATTACTGACGGTAAGATTATAGGACCCAGAAGTACGAGGAAGATAAATGGTATCAGAATTACGAATGTAGCTGCTATTTATCGTTCTGGTGGAGATGACAATGATCCTGGTGGAATTAGCCAAGCGCACTTGAAAATATGGTATACACCTGCCGGAATAATAACTGGAGATGATGTTTGCGCAAGGAATAAAGGAGAGAAAACAACATGTGTTTCAGCCTTTTTTGAAGGAACTTTAGATGTTGACTCTGTTTCAGGTTACAATACCGTTGCAGAAGTAGAATACCTAAGCTGTTCTGATGAATATGATCCTCTAAATAGTGGAGGGCCCTCTGGCGGAACTAATACCTTTTCAGAAAATGACCTTAAAGCACTCTGCTGCACAGTACCTTAGTTTTTCTTTATTGTTTCTCCTTCCCACACTAATCTGTAAATTCCATTTACATCAGAAAAGTAGAGAAGGCCATCTGGGCCAACAACAAGATCAAGAATGCCCTCGCGTGGATCAGAATCTTTATGAACATAACCGGCATGCAAGCCAGTAATTATACTTTTGTTGAGTTTGAGATCACCAATAGCAAATGCTTCCACACCTTTCACTGTATCCTCTTCTAGAATAAAGCGATAAATTTCTCTTGTTCTCCATGTTCCCATAAATAGGTTATCTTTGTACTCTTTTGGATATGCATTGTCTGTATAAAAAACCATTCCAGCCGGAACAATACGCTCTTCTGCATTCCAGTCATAAATTGGTTGTGTATACTGGCTTCTAGGATTGATTCCCATCTCAAACGGCCATCCATAGTTCTGTCCTGCACTGATGATGTTGACTTCATCACAGCATTTAATACCCTGATCAGCCGCATAGATCTTTCCTGAAGGATGAATGGCAAATTTGAAGACATTCCGTAAACCATACACATAAGTATAAGAGTTTGGAAATGGATTGTCTGTGGGAAGAGAACCATCTTTGTTCATCCGAAGAATTTTTCCGCCAAAGCTTGAGATATTCTGTGCAGGATTATTTGAACCAAGTTCGACTTCAATCTCGGTCGCATCACCAGTACTCACATATAATTTTCCATCAGCACCAAACTCGAGATCTCCACCATTATGAATTTTACCTTGAGGAATACCATCAAAAATTATTGTAAAGTTTGTTCCTCTACCATTCTTATCTGTGTAGCGTGCAACCTTACTTGTCCCACCACTACTGTAGTAGACATAAACATATCCATTTGATGTAAAATCGGGGTCAAGGGCTAATGCCAACAATCCTGCTTCGCCTTTCTCGACTGTAGGAACAAAATGATTTGGAACTTGTGCAAATATTTCAATTTGATTTCCTCTTAATGTTACAATTCTTCCAGAAATTAATTCGCTGTAAAACAGCCGTCCATCTGGAGCGAAACCAAGGCCAGTCGCAAGTTCAGCTTTTGCAACCGTTTCAATGGCAAATCTGTCCCTAATGTCAAAGTGATGTTCTTCTTCTGCATTCTTGGAGGCAATAAAATAGGCCACGGTAAGGAGAATTAGTACTGTTACAATTAATAAGACCTTTCTTTTCATTCTCAAAGCCTCTTCTTAACCTTAACAGCTGTTGGAGCTTCTCCTCCATGCCATGTAAGCTTTGGCCTTATCCTCATTGGATAAATCCTCTCAGAGTTATCATCCAATATGATTGCAGAACCTTTAAGATGTGGCAACTGATTCAGGTAAGACTGAATATCCTCAAGCAAGTAAGTCTGCATTATTCTGTTGAGTGCTTCAACATCTGGCTTTGCTGTTACGCTATGACTTATGATGATATCGCTTTGAGTCATTACATCTCTTGCTATTTCTCCTGGCTGTTGTGTTGCCAACACAAGTGAGATTCCTGGCTGTCTTCCTTCTCTCAGAAGTTGAATTAGAGCATCTGTTGCAACTGTTTTGCCTTCTCTTGGCAAGAATTCATGAGCCTCATCTAACATTATCCAAACCATTGGCATTTCTCTTTTTTCCCTGTATTGTAAGTACTCGATACCTCTTCTAACAGCTTCAACTTCTTCCTTTTTCCTGTAAAGCATTCTCTCCTGGAAAAGTTTTCTTGATACTATGCTGATTACAAGACCCCTTACATTGTAAGCTCCAAGAACATTATACTGGCTTAAATCAAGAATCGTTGTTTTCCCTGCCTCTATAAGTTTGCTGATTGGAGTTGCCTTTTCGCTAAAAATTCCCCATGTTTGTGCTCCTAAGAAAAGGTTCTCAAGCAGATCTTTTTCTTCCTTGTTCGCCTTGACGTCTACTTTTATTTCTTCTATGATAGAATCTATTCCAAATTCTTTTTCCTTTTCTTTTAGATCTGCAATTGTTCTTTCAAGTAAAATTCCAACAGGATCTGTCATCTTTAACCCAAATGTAAGGCCCCAATCAAATACATCTAGTTCTGATGGTAAAATTGAGAATTCATGTGTAAATGGAACTCCAAAAGATTCATATTTCTTGACAAATCCAAATGGAACAAAGATTCTTACAGGCAGTCTTTGAGGCTTAAGCTTCCATTCGTTAAGTAAGGAGAGCTCTTTTTCATTAGGATAATTCATTGTCCAGAAAATTCCCATTGTGTCAAAGATAAGTGAGGCAATGTTCTGGCCAACTTCCTCTGGTAAAAGAGTTAATTCTTCTGCAATTACGGATAAACTGTACGATTTTCCTGACCCTCTTTTGCCAGCTACAAGCACGACATGCGAGCGAGCAACATCCATCAGAATGCGATTGCTAAGTGAGGAAGTTTGCCCCATTTTTACAAAGAGCTTGCCAAGATATATGAGTCCTTGATCTCCAAATTTTTCCTTATCAGATGCATCTCTTCCAACAATTATGTCGTATGCCATTTTCCTCTTTTGTACGTAATAATATTGTTATAGAATCTTATAAGGGTTTCGCTATGGTATTAAGGAAACTAACAGGAATTATGTTCAATTCCTCGCAAATAATCTATTCTTTCTTCTCGGCCTGCTTCTCAGCACTTCAAGTTCTGCCTCAAGCCTTTTCATCGCCTCTTCTATTTTTGGCAAGGCAGTAGCATATGAACAGCGAATAAAACCTTCTCCATACAAACCAAATTCTGTTCCAGGAATCATGGCCACTTTCGCATTCTTTAACATGTGTTCTGAGAATTCTGCACTTGAGAGACCATACTCTTGTATATTGTTAAATGTGTAGAAAGCTCCTTTTGGCTTAACACTTGGCATTCCAATTTCATTTAGTCTTTTCCATATGAATTTGCGTCTTTTATCATACTCTCTTCCCATTTCTTGTATATGTCTTTTTGGCAGACTTAATGCAAAGGTTGCAGCCATCTGAGAAATAGTTGGAGCTGCAAGAGTAATGTAAGGGTGAATTTTCGTCATAGCTTTAATGAGTTTTTCAGGAGCTGCTGCATATCCTATTCTGAAGCCAGGCATCGCATAACTTTTACTAAAACTATGAAAAGTAACAGTATAATCAAACATTCCGTTTAAGGAAGCAATACTTACATGTTTTGCGTCATCATACACAAATTTCTCATAAGCTTCATCTGAAAAGACAATAAGATCATGCTCGACAACAACATCTGCTAACGCTTCTAGCGTCTTCCTGCCAATAACATTTCCAAGAGGATTTGACGGAGAATTAATGATTATGGCCTTTGTTTTATTGCCTATAAGCCTGTGCAATCTGCTGAAATTAATGTCAAATTCCTCTTCTTCCCTCAGCTGGAGAGGAATAGGAAATGCACTCAGAAGCTCTACACAAGGAATGTAAGCCAAAAAGCCTGGATTTGGAACAATAACTTCTTCTGCTACATCAACTGTTGCTGCTAATGCGATAAAGATTGCCTCTTGACTTCCGCATGTTGCAATAATGTTCTCTGGGCGGCATTTTATTTTGTTCTCTCTCTTTAACTTTTCGACAATAGCTTCTCTGAACTCTTGCCTGCCTTCACTTGGCGAATAATGAGTTGCCTTCGAGAAAACTTTTTTTGCATACTCAATAATTGGCTTTGGGGCATCGAAGTCTGGCTCTCCAGGGCCAAGGCTGATGATATCTTTCCTTTCCTCAGCTATCTTAAGGAACTTTGCAATAGTTGCCCCTGGCAATTCTTCTTCTCTCTTACTTATATTTACCATCCTCTTTTTACTCATCTAGAGATTTAGATATAAAAATCTTATGTTAACGTAAGACTTAGAAAAAAATTCAGGAGTGAAATAGCCTTAAACATTCTTCTATCATAAATTCACCTACATACCACAATTTTGGATTACCTTTATCAAGTATTTCAGAAGCAGGTATATTCATACTTCTCCATGCCCATTCCTCATTTGCATGTGCTTCCTCGTATCGAATAAAATCCTCGATTCTTGCTCCGTATACTATGCCATCCATCCTTGCCCAAACAGCTGCAGTTGCACACATTGGGCAAGGCTCATGAGTTGTGTAAAGAATGCCTCTTTCAAGATGTCTCATATCTAAGGCTGTTGATGCTTCACGTATTGCAACCATTTCTGCATGTGCTGTTGGATCATTATCTCTTTTTACTCTATTTCCACCTCTCGCGAGAATGTTTCCATCCCTAACAATCACTGCCCCAATTGCATAATCTCCGGCCTCTCGCGCCATTACAGCTTCTTCAATAGCAGCTTCCATAAACTTTCTATCAGGATACATAACTTTATTTGGATAGAAAACTTTATTTATATTTCGTATTCAGCATAAAACTTAAAAACGAAAAAAACCTCTTTTAATCGGCGATAGAAAAGAATGTACAATCAAGTTAAGACTGTTTTGTTGCTGGGAGTGCTTACAGGAATTTTGCTTTTGATAGGATTCCTTATGGGGGGCCTTAACGGCTTAACAATTGCGTTGATACTTTCAGTTTTCATGAATTTCGGGAGTTACTGGTTTTCTGACAAAATAGTACTTGCAATATATAAAGCAAAGCCGGCTGACAAGCATAAGTATGCATGGCTCCATTCAATGGTTGCAGATGTTGCTAAATCTGCAAAGATTCCAAAACCAAGAGTTTACATTGTCCCCTCGCCCATAAGCAATGCATTTGCCACTGGCAGAAACCCAGAAAATGCCGTTGTCGCAGTTACAGAAGGCATAACGCATTCTTTAACTAGTGAAGAACTTAAGGGAGTTATTGCCCACGAAGTTGCTCATGTGAAGAATCGAGATATCTTAATTTCAACAATCGCTGCTACTATTGCTGGTGTTATTGCATATGTTGCATTCTTTGCCCGATTTGCTGCTATTTTCGGAGGAATGGGTCGAGACAGAGGAGGGAGTATCATTGGCCTTCTTGTTATGGCGATTATTGCTCCAGTCATGGCCTTACTCATTCAACTTTCTATTTCGAGAAGCAGAGAATTTATTGCAGATGAGTCTGGAGCTCGCTTCTTAGGGGATGGCAAGCCTCTTGCATCTGCTCTTGAGAAACTAGAAGCTGGAGCAAAAAAAATGCCAATAAGAGCTGGAAGCGGCGTAGAATCAACTGCTCACTTGTTTATTGTAAATCCTCTTTCTGCTAGAGGGATTGCACGCCTTTTCTCAACGCATCCGTCAATGAAAGAGCGCACAGCAAGACTCAGAAACATGAAATTTTAGAAAATCTTTTATATCTTTCTTTATTAATCTCAGCTAAACAAAAATGAGAAAAGGAAACTTTCTTTTCACATCAGAAAGCATGACAGAAGGGCATCCTGACAAGATCTGTGATCAGATCTCGGACACTGTTCTGGACGAAATTCTGAAAGATGATAAGCAAGCAAGGGTTGCATGCGAGACAATGTGTGGGTCCGGTTTTATCATTGTCACAGGAGAGATAACTACAAAGGCTTATGTCGATGTGAAGAAAATTGTAAGACAAGTGCTGAAAGATGTTGGCTACACAAAGCCAGAATACGGATTTGATTACGGGAGTGTTGGCGTTTTAACTTCAATTAATAGCCAAAGTGCAGACATTGCTCTTGGTGTAAATGAGAATGAAGCTGGATTTGGAGCAGGAGATCAAGGAATGATGTCCGGTTACGCAACTAATGAGACTCCTGAGTTGATGCCTCTTCCTATCTTGCTTGCACATCGTCTTGCAAAAAGGCTTGCAGATGTCAGGAAGAGTGGTGAGATTTCTTACTTGAGGCCAGATGGCAAAACACAAGTAACTGTTGAGTACAAAGATGGCAGGCCTGTAAGAATTGATTCTATTGTAATTGCCGCACAGCATGATGAAGTTGATATCGAAAAACTTCGGGCGGACATAAAAGAAAAAGTTGTCCTACAAATCTGTAAGGATTGGATTGATGATAATACTAAATTTTTTATTAACAATACTGGCAGATTCATAGTTGGAGGACCTATGGCAGATGCTGGTTGTACTGGAAGGAAAATAATAGCTGATACTTATGGAGGAATAGGCAATCATGGTGGAGGAGCTTTCAGTGGAAAGGATCCAACAAAAGTTGACAGAACAGCTGCATACATGGCCCGCTATATTGCGAAGAACATAGTTGCAGCTGGCCTTACAGAGAAGTGCGAAGTTCAACTCTCCTATGTAATTGGTGGAAGAGAGCCAATAAGTCTGATGATTGATACTTTTTCAACAGGCAAGATAGAAAATGGAAAGCTTCTTGAGATTGTCAAGAAACATTTTACCCTTTCGCCGAGCAAAATGATTGAACAGCTTAACCTTTTGCGGCCAATCTTTCGAAAAACAGCTTGTTATGGTCATTTTGGCAGGCAGGAAGAGGATTTCACATGGGAAAAAACAGATCTTGCTGAGACCTTGAGAAAAGAAGCTGGCTTAAGCTAAATAAATAAAAGCAATAATTTTTTACCTTTGAGAATTAGATTACTCTACTTTCTCTTCTTGCTCTTCAACTTTCTCTTCGGTTGTTTCTTCACTCTTGGACTCAACTTCTTCAGCTTTAGGCTCTTCTGCTGTTTCAGCATCTGAATCAGCCTTGATTTCACCATCAACTTCTATCTTAC
>JACZVS010000072.1 GCA_022572525.1 Nanobdellota archaeon | reverse complement strand
AAGAGATGCAAACTCAACAGAATTCTCAAAAACAAAGAATTCTGTTATCTACCTGCTGCCAGGGCAGGATCTTAAAAAGATGGGGGGAACTATGAGACTAGGAAACTGTGACTGCAAGATTAAGAAAAGGAGTCTTGCTCACAAGATCTATAAGAAGACTCTTGTCAAAGAGCGCCATCGCCATAGATATGAATTTAACAGTAAGTACAAGAAAAGATTTGAGAAAGCTGGCATGAATCTTCCAGGAGTATCGACAGATAAATTAAAGCTTGCTGAAATCCTTGAGCTGTCAAGTCAAACCCATCCCTTCTTTTTTGCAACTCAATATCATGCAGAGTTCACATCTAGATTTGAAAGACCTTCTCCTGTTTTCTTGGAGTTTGCAAGAGCTGCTGCAAAAGCTTGATTCCAAAAACTTTTAAATTTCTTCTCGCTTAAAGCGACGCAGAAAACATTATAAAACCCGAAATTCTCTAGTGGAATGCTCTCCAGCTCAGAACTCTCTAAAATTCGTAGCATGCTTGAGGCTTCGCAAAACCCACTTTTTTTCTATGACAACGATGTTGATGGCCTTGCTTCCTTCCTCTTATTAGCTCGCTTTCTTGAAAGAGGAAAAGGAGTTATCATCAAGAGTTATCCAGATCTTAACGCAACTTATATTAGAAAACTGCGGGAAATAAAGAGTGATTCTATTTTTATTCTTGATAAGCCACTTGTAGATCCCAAATTTATTGAAGCTGCTCAACAGTTTGCCATTCCTGTAACATGGATAGATCATCATTCTCCAGAAGCTGCTGAGGTGTTTAAGGGAATAAATTATTTTAATCCTCTCAAAAGCACCAAGCCAACATCGGAGCCTGTTTCTTATTGGTGTTATCAAGTAACAAAAAGGAAGCAAGATGAATGGATTGCTATGCTTGGATGTCTTGCAGATTATTATGTTCCTGAATTTGCAAAAGCTTTTGCAGAGAAATATTCAGATATATTCCCATACCATTCAGAACCCCCCAAAATTCTTTTTGAGAGTCAATTTGGAAAGCTGATAAGGATTCTTTCCTTTTCTCTTAAAGATAAGACTTCTAATGTTATTAGAATGATGAAGTTCATGCTAAAAGCAGAATCTCCTTATATACTACTTAACAAAGAAAATAAGGATGCAGAATTTATCTACTCTCGCTTTGAACGAATAGATAGGAAATACGTTAAATTAGTTGAAAAAGCAAAGAAAGTCGGAGAGAAGTCTGGGAGAATCCTTTTTTTCTCTTATGGTGGTGACTTGAGCATTTCTGCAGAAGTCTCCAATGAGATGCAATATTACTTTCCCGATAAGCTGATTATTGTGGCATATCTTGCAGGAAGCAAAGTAAACATATCTCTTAGGGATACTAAACTTGATCTCCGCTTGTTCTTGAAGAAAGTGATGAAAGATATGGAAGGAACATATGGGGGACATAAAGCTGCATGCGGAGCTACTATTTCTGAAAGCGATTTAGGAATGTTTAAAGAAAGTTTGTTTGAGGGCGTGAAAGAAAAATAATACGATAGAAAACTTTTTAAACCAATTTCTTCTTGCCACGGTAAGAAAAGAGGATAGAATGGCTGTTGTTAATGTTTTAGATCCTTTAGTTGCATTATGGAATTCCTTAGTTAATGCTCTACCAGGAATTGCAGCTGCTGTTGTCATCATTGTTTTTGGTTATATCGTTTCTCTCATCGTAGGTTATTTTGTGAAAGAGATCTTGCTTAGAACAGGCTTTGACAGATGGTTAACAAAGAGCAAGCTTAATAAGGCAATTGGAGGAGCTTCACTTTCTATAATTCTTGGTACTCTAACGAAGTGGTGGGTATTCATAGCATTTCTCGCTCCGGCAGCTTCTGCATTACAGCTAGGAGAGATTTCTACTTTGCTTGTAAGACTTGCAAATTGGCTTCCTAATCTACTTGTTGCAATTGTTATTTTCTTATTTGGATTGATAGTTGCGAATTATGCTTCAAATATGGTTAGGCTAAAGAAGCTTAAAGGTGCCGGGATGGCTGCAGATGTTATAAAATGGGTTACAATGATTCTTGTTCTCATAATCTCTCTTGGCCAGCTTGGAGTAAAGATTGGATTTGCAGAAAACGTTTTCCTTGTTATTCTAGCTGGAATAGTTGTTGCTCTTGCCTTGGCAATAGGAATAAGCTTTGGTTCTGCATTGAAAGATGATGCAAGAGGGCTGCTAAGAAGATATAGAATGAGATAAATTGGTTCTTTGATTTTTAATACTCTCTAGCAATGTAGACAACTTCTTTTGCCGCCTTGCCACAAATTACACACTTCGCTGCCTTTCCAGAAGTTTTTTCCTTATCAAGTTTTTTCCCTCTAACTTTGGCCAATAATTCTTTCTCTACAACCCCGGCACACTTTTCTCCTTCTTGGTTGATAGAACAGAAACCCCCCCTTGCTATTTTTCCAGCTTCCAAGGCCACCTTTAAATCATTCTTAGAACCAACATCTTCAATTCTATTTTTAAATAACCCAGCAGCTTGTTTTGCTAAATTTTTGTCGTAATCTTTAGAAGTCCTTTCTATATACTTGAGAATGTCTCTCTCTTTAACTTCCTCTTTCTTCCCAATATCTCTCCTATAAACAGTAAGTTTCTTGCTTTTGATTTCCCTTTCCCCTAATTCTATCCTTAGCGGAATTCCTTTCATCTCCCAGAAATAAAACTTGTCTCCTGGCATTCTTTCGCTTGTATCAATTTCAACGTCTATGCCATTTTCTTGCAGCTTCTCCTTTGTTTTCCTTGCCACCTTCATTATCTCTTTGCCTTCTCCTATTGGAACTATAATTACTTGTACGGGAGCTATTTTCCAAGGAAATTTTAGGCCTTTGTCATCTCCATGCACAATTGCTACTGAAGCAAAAATCCTTGATATGGCCGGGCCAAAACAGGTTGTATAACAATATTTCTCTTTTCCATCCTTATCTTTAAATTTTACATTAGTAATTTCTTGTGTAAGAGAACTATTTCTTAATTTATAAATTATTTTTATTTGATTAGGATTATCTTTAATTGATTTTACTAATTTTTTTGCTCTTGGCTCAGGAATTCTTAAATCTTTAAGTTCTACGTTTTTAAAGCTAATCCAAATATTAGAGAATATT
>JACZVS010000071.1 GCA_022572525.1 Nanobdellota archaeon | reverse complement strand
TCAAGTTAACAAAGCAAATCTTATCATAGGTATCGCAAAACTTGTTCGCGACAAAAGGCTTACAGATATTTCGAATATTAGGGATGAATCTGCGAAGGGAAAGATAAGGGTTGTCCTTGAGATCAGAAGAGGAGCAGATGCCAACATTATTCTGAATAAGCTTTATAATTTAACGCAAATGCAGACTAGGTTTAATGGAATGATGCTTGCAATTGTTGATGGAGCTCCAAAGCTTCTCAATATTAAAGAGATTATTGAGCAATTTGTAAAACACAGGAAAAATGTTGTTGAAAGAAGGAGCAAGTTTGAGTTAAAAAGAGCAGAAGATAGAATACATATCTTAGAAGGTCTTTTACTGGCATTGGGAGAGATAGATTCTGTTATCTCTCTGATAAGGAAAAGTAAAGCAGTAACAGAAGCTGCTTCTCAGCTGATTTCCAAGCTTAAGCTGTCACAGAAACAGGCAGATGCAATCCTTGAAATGAGGTTGTCTAGGTTAACAGCTTTAGAGCATAGAAAATTGAGGGATGATCAAAAATCTCTTGAAGAATTGATAAAAGAGCTAAAGATAACTCTTGGAAGCGATACTACAATTCTGGAAGTTGTAAGAAAAGAGCTTCTTGAGATTAGGAGAAAATATGGAGATGAGAGGAGGACGAAGATTCAAGGAAAGCTTAAAACATTCAGTGAAAGAGAACTTGTTACAAAGGAAACAGTTGCGGTAACACTCACAGCTAAAGGTTACATTAAAAGGCTGCCACTAAATGTTTATCGGGAACAGCTGAGGGGTGGAAGAGGGATAACAGGAACAGAGCTTACATCAGGAGATGCGTTAAAGGAAGCATTTGTATGTTCAACCCATGACTACTTGTTGTTTTTCACAAATAAAGGAAAAGCATTCTCTTTGCAGGCATTTGAAGTTCCAGAGGCGACAAGATATTCGAAAGGGAAGGCTATAGTGAATATTCTTGGAGTAAAAGGAGAGAACGTTGAAACAACTCTTGCAGTGAAGCAGTTCGAAGGCAGTCTTATTCTTGTTACTAAGAAAGGAATTCTTAAAAAGATGGATCTTAAGAATTTCTCAAAAATCCACAAGAGTGGTATAATTGCAATTAATCTTCCAGAAGATAAAGGTGATGAACTCATAGATGCGCTTTTCTTGAAGGAAAAGGAAGAGCTTTTCCTTGGCACTTCAAAAGGAATTGCAATTAGATTCTCTGCTACTGGTTTGAGGAGTGTAGGCAGAACAGCTTATGGAGTTATTGGCATTAAACTTGACAAAGATGATTTTGTTGTTGGTGCAGAAGTTCTTCCTGCAGTAAAAGAGGAGTTACAAAAAATCAGTATTCTGACGGTAACAGAAAAAGGTTATGGTAAAAGAACGGCAATAGATAAATACAGAAAAACGGCAAGAGCTGGTAAGGGAATTACAAACCTTAAGGTTACAGATAAAACAGGAAATGTTGCCGGCCTTATCAAGGTGAATGATGATAGCATCATAGTTATAACGCAGAAGGGAATGGTTATCAGGACTTCTGCAAAGAATATCAGGCAGGCAGGAAGAAGTACTCAAGGTGTAAGGGTAATCAGACTTGCAGAGAATGACAGAGTTATTGCACTTGCAAGAATAAGAGAAGAGTGATTTCGAGAAAGTCTTAAATATTTTTCTATGCCCCTTATGTGTACTAAGAAAATGCCCGCTACCGCAATAATGCCAACCGTTTCAGAGGGACGCGCTGATCTGCCAAGGTTTGAAGATCTTGAAGAGGTAACTCTTAAAGGCAGCCCAGCCCTTGGAGATTTGCTTATGCAGCGACCACTTGTCGAATTCTTATATGAAACTTTAGGTAAAAGAGTTAATGTTGCGATTAAAAGCGGATTTATGAAACCTTTATTTGATAATCTTGGTGTTCCTATCAATTTTGTTGATTTCGATGAGGCAGAACAAGATCCTTTGACATTGGATATTTCCCAGTATTTGTCTGAACTTCCTCATCTACAAAAAAGAGATAATGGAAACTATGCACATCTTGTTGATTGGGCAGGATATGCTTTAGGAAGAGAAATCAGTACTAAATTTAGAGATGGAAATGAATTTTTAGATGGTAAATTGGATTCTGATTCCTTCTTTTTTGATATCGGCCCAGAGGTATCAAGTAAATATCACCCAACAGTTAATTTAACAGATGATGAACGTGAATTTGGTAGGAAAGAAATTGAAGCTTTGAGGCATGATTCTAATGGGAAGCGTTCCATTGTAATTTTCCCTTGGGCATCTACTAAAAATAAGAATTGGGATGATAAACAAAAATGTAAAGATGGAGTTTATGGAAATTGGCAAGATTTTTTTGATGCTTTTGGCGATGATTATCATTTTGTTCAATTGAAAGGTCGAGAAGACCCCTCCATAGCTATCGTAGAAAAGGGAAGATTCGGTGTTAGAGAATATGGACTTAGAGAAGGTCTTGGAGTTACAGCAGCCGCTAATGGTGCAATTGTTGCTGACACATATGGCCTTCATGGAGCAGTCTTCTCAATAAGAGAAAGGCTTATGGGTAATGGAAACTTGGGTATTGTGACGATTCTTCCAAGTTCCAATCCCGTTACAGTTTCTTACGCAGGGGTTACAGATGTTACACCTTCTCATGAAGTATGTGTGTTCCATAGTAGAGGGTACAATGGTTGTTCAGAGCATGATTATGTGGATAGAGAAACTTTTAGTAAAAAAGTTCTTAAAATTACTGGAGATCACGTAAAATTCTATAAGAACCATTGTATTTTTGATGAAAGTACTTATCCTTGTGTAAATGCAATTACTGTTGATACGGTTGGAGAAGCACTAAAAGATGCTGTTCCCGCAGTGACAAAAAATTAAATAAGACATATATTTCTTCTTGGAATGGATATTCATGATGAAACTGAAAGAGAAGAAATTCTTAATGCCCTTAAAGAGGCTGTTGAGGAAGTTACTCCCGGATTTACTTCTAGAATAAAGGAGCATTTAACAGAAGAAGAGAGGGCAATCTTCGAAGAAGTAGAGAAGCTGACATTTAAAGAAGGGAATTGGTATAGGCCCCATCATAATTTTATTGTTACAACAGCAATGCTTGTTTTCTGCCTTTCTGAAAATCTTGACAGGAAGATTTTGATACCAGCAGCTATACTTCACGATATTGGATATGCGGCTATGAAGATTGGAATGAGAAAAGCTGATTGGCAAGGAAAGGGTATGAGGGTTGCACAT
>JACZVS010000070.1 GCA_022572525.1 Nanobdellota archaeon | reverse complement strand
ATTACTAATTTTTTCATTGTGTAATTTTTTATTTTTCCGAATGACTTTATTCCATTCTGTAATTGTTTTATAAAGATTTCCTTTTCGCGCGACCCCGATGACGACAAATTCCTCTCCCTCGCCAAAGCGGCAAAAGCTCTTGCTACCGTTACAGGCGATGATGATTTGCTTGTATTGAATCCTTTTGATGATATTGCCATTCTCTCTCCGGATAAGTTTTTAATTCTAAAATCGTAAATCATAAAGTTAATTGTTTATTCCTTCGGCTTTGCTCCCCGATATGGTCCCCGATACGCTCATTCCTCGCTACGGGGCAGGCGTTCCTCCCGGAGTTTACCCCGATGCGATCAGGAAGGCGGGCATTCTACAGTGCTGTCAGGTGTTTCCACTAATGGCACAAGGATAAGAAAAATAATAATGAATATCGAACATCGAATAATGAATGTAGAATTTACTCACTACAATTTATTATTCGGTGATCATTCATTATTCATTATTCATTATTCGGTGTTCATTATTCGATATTTAATAAAAGATTTAATTTTTTGCCTTATCCTTGTGCCATTGGTGTTTTGATTTTGCTAATTTCAGTAATGAGTGTTTTTAAAGACAAGAGAAAGATGTTCATATATGGAGCGCTCTATGTTGCTGCTGTTTATGTAACATACTTGCTTGCAGGGCTTGGATTGCTTTACTTCCTAAGCATTATTCCACTTATTGTTGCACAGTATGTTTCAATTTCTGTTGCCGTGATTATTATAGCCGCTGGCTTAATTGAGGTAAAAGATTACTTTTGGTATGGTAAAGGATTTTCTTTAAGCATTTCTCCAGAAAGAGCAAAAAAGATACACGAAATGACAAAAAGAATAACTCTTCCAGGAGTTATTTTGTTAGGAGCTTTTGTAGCTGCTGTTGAACTGCCTTGTACTGGTGCCCCATATCTTGCGATCATCTTGCTGCTTTCACAGAACTTTAATGTTACTGCATTCCTCTTGCTTTTACTCTATAACCTTATTTTTGTAGCACCTTTAATAATAATCTTAGCATTAGTTGCAGGAGGAATGAAAATCCAGGTTATTAAAAGATGGAAACAGATGAACAGAGCTGGAATGAGGCTTGCTATAGGCACGATCCTTATAATCCTTGGATGGCTACTCGTCTTAATTGCAAGTGGCATAATTAATCTAGCATAAAATCAAAATGATAGAAAGGAAAGGAAAGAGAATTAAGAGCAAAACAGTTATCATAAAAAGAAGAGGCCATTCTGAGAAGTATGAAGAGAGGAAAGTCTATGCCTCTTGCTATTATGCATGTAAGAATGCACATCTCCATGATAAGGAGTGTGAAAGAATAGCGAGTAGAGTAGCAAAACGCATTACAAAATTCGTAAGAGAAAGATCAAAAAAACAGAGAGTTACTTCCACCGATATCTTTGATAAGATTTCTAAAGAGTTAAGGAAGGAAGAGGAAGACGCAGGTTTTCTTTATGCTACCCATAGGGATATCAGCTAGTTTAGTTAGAGAAAAGGTATTTAAATAAATTATCTCTAAACTCTAGTATGAAAAAAAGGGGCAGCAGAAAGATTATTAGAGGAAGTAAATCAAAAAGAGTTAAAAGTGCGAGAAGTAGTGGAAAAACCAAAGCTAAAGAAGCTGTAAAAAAGAAAAAACACTTTTTAGAAAGAATATCTTCGGGGATTCCTAAATTCGATGAACTTGTTGGAGGAGGGTTCTTAAAAGATACTGTTAACTTAATAATCGGAGGAGCTGGAAGTGGCAAAACAATATTTGCTACACAATTCCTAGTAGATGGGGCTAAAAAGGGAGAACCGGGTGTTTATGTAACTTTTGAAGAAAAAAAAGAAAGATTCTATGAGGAAATGTTAGAACTTGGATGGGATCTTGCAGAATTAGAGAAGAAAAAGAAATTTTTCTTTATCGAGTACACGCCAGAGCAAGTAAAGAAGATGTTAGAAGAGGGAGGAGGAGAAATAGAAGTTGTTATGGAAGATCTTAAAGCAAAAAGAATTGTGATAGACAGCATATCTTCGTTTACCTTACTTTTTGAAAGTGAACTTGAGAAGAGAGAGGCTTCTCTTGCTCTTTTTGAGTTGCTTAGGAAATGGAATGTTACTTCTATCTTGACCCTAGAGCAAGAGCCTTTCTTATCTGGAGGATTTACACAACATATCTCATCGCCTCTTGAGTTTGAAGTTGATGGAATCATGTTACTTTATTTTGTAAGGCCAAATGGTGAAAGGATAAGAGAGTTTGAGATTTTAAAGATGCGAGGCACAGGACATTCAAAAAAGATATTCGGCTTCGAAATCAAAAAAGGAGGGATAAAAATTACTGGTAAAGGAAAATTTACTCACATTAAATGATCTAGATAATCAACTCTCGACACGTAATCCTTTTCTCTCTCTTATCTGTTTCACAACCCTGCTCTGCAGATCTTTTGGAACCCTCTGGAACATTTGATCCACAATGAAAAAGTTGGCTCGTCCTTCTGTTGCGCCTCTTAATGCGCCGGCAAAACCAAATAACTCAGCAACAGGAAGTCTTGCTCTGATTGTGAGTTGTTCTCCTTCCTGATCTGCTGCTAGAAGCTGGCCTCTTTTGTTTTGAATAAGTCGAGAGACTTCTCCCATAAATTTCACTTCACTTTCTATCTGTAAAATTTGGAGAGGCTCATATATGACTGGATCAGCGTCTCTTATAGCCTCTCTTAAAGCATCTCTTACTGCTGGCAATATTTGTGCGGGACCACGGTGAATAGCATCTTCATGTAACTTACAGTCTGTTAAGCTAACTTTCATTTTAAAGCCAGGCTCATTTGCAATAGGGCCAGCATTCATTATCTGCTCGAAAGCATCCATGCTCATCTCAATAATTTCTCCTATATGGACTATTCCTTTTGTTTTATCAAGAAAAGCACAACCCCTCATGACATTTCTGTACTGTTTAGCTTCTTTATTATCAATTCCAAGTGCTTGAAGAATTTTCCAGAGAGCATCATCTTTTTTCTTGAATCTTCCTTCCCTTATCTCTCCTGACTTGATGGCTTCGTACACAGCATCCTCAAGAGGCTCAACCATTAAAAAGAAATCGTTATGTTTATTTGGAGTTCTTCCTTGGAAAATCCTGCTTACTTTTTGTATGCTTTCTCTATACACAACAATTGGTGGAGAGGTTGAGATATCAACTCCTTTCTCTGTTCTAATTCTATTTGCAATTACTTCAAGATGCAGTTCACCCATGCCAGAAAGAAGGTGCTCTCCTGTTTCTTCATCAATTTCAATTTTAACAG
>JACZVS010000069.1 GCA_022572525.1 Nanobdellota archaeon | reverse complement strand
TTCCTGCGCAGGTTCTACATCTTACACCAGGATCAATTGCCCCCAATCTTAGATCCATTAAACCGCCATCTACAGGATAGCCATCCATGTCATACAGCTCTGGCGTAACGATCTTGGCCCTTGAAATCTTCTTAATTTCTTCTGGAGTGATAAGAGCGAAATAAATGCTCTTTACTTTCTTTGTTACAACTTCTTTTGAGAATTTCATTTTATTAAGTATATTTACTTTTTAATTCTAATCTTGGCAAAATATGCAAGGAAGTCAGCTCTTCGAGCAACAATTTAAAGGCGTAACTAACTTCTATAGGCTCAACATGAGTTGTTTCTCCACAAAGGGGGCATACACTTCTTTCTCTTGCTACATTATGAACTGCCATTACATTGCATTTCTCGCATATGTAAACAACAACTTTATCAGAATCATACCTCTCTTTTAACAGCAAAGAAGCCCCATGACCAATGAGAGCATCTTTCTCCATTTCTCCCAACCTTAAAGCGCCTCCCTTACTTCTTCCTTCAACTGGCTGCCTTGTAAGTAAAGTAACTCTTCCGAAAGATCTCGCATGTATTTTGTTAGCCACCATATATTCGAGCTTAAGGTAATACATATTACCAATGAAGATCTTAACTTCCATTCTTCTTCCTGTTCTCGCATCATACATCACTTCCTTACCATCTTCTCTGAAGCCAAGTGCTTTAAGCTGCTTTTGTAGATCCTCCACTTTTTCAGAGGAGAATGCTGTTCCATCTACAGGAGAGCCTCTTAAAGATCCAACTTTGCCTGCAAGAATTTCTATTAAATGCGAGATAGTCATTCTGCTTGGCAAACTATGAGGAGAGAATATTATGTCTGGTTTGAGGCCACTCTCACTGAAAGGCACATCTTGCTCTGGCACAAGATGGGCTATGACTCCTTTCTGACCATGTCGGCTGCTAAATTTATCACCTATTTCTGGAATTCGAAGATCTCTTGTTCTTACATGAATGATTTTATTTCCTTCTTGACTTACACTTATAAAAACATCATCAACCACCCCTTTTTCCTCTTGCCTTATTGTTACACTATTCTCCTTCCTTACTTTTGCCATACTTATCTCACCAATTTCTGTAAGGAATTTTGGTGGAGAAGTCTTTCCTATAACAACATCATTACCACTTGCATAAGCTTCCTTGGAGATAATTCCATCATCCTCCAAAAATCTGTAAGAGGTTTCTGTCTTGTATCCAACAACATCTTTACTCGGAATAGTTATTTCATCTGCTAATCCTCCAGCGTAATATAGTTCTTCGGTTGCATAAGGCCTGTAATAAGTGCTTCTGGCAAGCCCTCGCTGAATACTGCCCTCATTCATTACAATAGCATCTTGCATATTGTATCCTTCATAACTTAAGACTGCGACAACAACGTTTTGGCCTGCTGGATAATGCTTTACAATGTCCTGAACAAAACTTCTTACTATTGGTTTTTGTGGGTAATGCAGCAAGGAAATATCGGTATCAAGTCTTATTGGAAAACTTGCAGTATACAAGCCAAGGCTTTGCTTCTGTGTCTTGCTGCCCCTGTTTAGTCTTGCTGACTGGCAGAAATTTGCATAAGGGACAAGTGAAGTGATGAGACCGAATTGTGCGATTGGATCTATTTCAAGATGTGTGTGCAAAGGAGAAATGTCCTCTTCGTTGATGGCAACCAAGGCATTTTCCTCTTCAGCTGCATCAAGGAATTCAACTATTCCTAGCTTGATAAGATCTTTCCACCCAATTCTTCTTGTTTCGATCTCTTTCTTATGTCTCTCCTCAAATAAGCTCTTTCCATCTTTCACTATTATCATGGGCCGAAGCAGTCTTCCAACTGATATTGAGATAAAAACAGCTCCTTTATCGGGGTCAGCAAAAATGCTTGTTTCGAGAGGCAACTCTCCTCGCCTTCTTCGCTCCCTAAGCTGAAATGCAAATTCCTTGGCGGAGGAAGTTTTTCCGATATATTTTCCATTGAAGAACACATCTGTGTAAGGTCCATTAGCTTTATTATGTGCTTCTTTTTTCTCTTTTTTATCGTCAGCACTTATCATGCCAGAGTCTTCGAATACCTTAATCAAGACAGATTCATCTACATTAATAGCTGTGGAGATTCTTGCAAGAAGAGAAAGATTTTTCCTTAGACCAATAGAAGTTCCTTCAGGAGTTTCAATTGGACACAACCTTCCATAATGTGTGGGATGTAAAGTTCTGGCTTTAAAATTCTCTTGCTCTGTTGGAAGCAAGCTAACTACTCTTTGCAACTGAGATAGCAAATCAAGATAGTTTGTACGTTGAATGTTTTGAGTAATCCCTTTCTTTTCACCAATCCAACTTCCTGTTGCCATAGCACTTTCTATTCTTCTACTTAACAAGGCTGGTTTTACGATGACTTTTGCAGAGTAGAATTTCTTTTTTTTGCCATACCTCTCAAGAGTGTGTTGCATGTCTCTCGAAAGAATTGATAAGTTGATCCTGAAAAGATCTGTAAGCAAATCTCCGCTAAGCCTTATTCTCTTGTTAAGGTAATGATCTTTATCATCGACTGGCTTCTTATCTTTAAGCACAAGAAGCAATTGCTTGATCAGCTTGCATAAAGTTCTGGCCTTGGTCTTCCTGCTGGTTTTATCAGTTCCTATGTGGGGCAGCAGGAAACTATCAAGCCTTGAATTAACCCTTTCAATTAGCTCGCCTTTTGTTCCAGACAAATTCATCTTCTCCGTCAGGAACATTATAGCATCTTCCTCTCGCTGTAAAGATGATGCCCCATACAAGTTTACAATCAAACTATCATACTCTTTTCCAATTTCCTCAAAGATTTCAGAGTCCTTGACTAAGCCAAGAGCCTTAATAACAGGAATTATTGGAAGACTCTTAAATCGAGTAAAGGAAAGTTGAAGCTCTCCATCTTTGGCCTCTGTTATGCTAAGAGGAATTCTGTAACTTCCCCTCTCAGAGAAGAGCCTTGCAGAAATTTTTCCAGAGGCATCTTTCTCGACAAAAGGCTGGTTTGGAGCAAGATCCTCGATAAGAACAAGAACTCTTTCATTTCCATTCAGTATGAAGTAACCACCAGTATCAACAGGATCTTCGTAGTTCTTGATCAACTCGTCTTCATTCAACCCAAAAAGATAACAATACTTGCTCTTAACCATAATCGGAAGATCACAGATTCTGGCATTGAAGAATTCTTTTTCATTTCCTTTTTGCAAATTAACTTCAAGAAAAATGGGGGCAGAGTAAGTTAGTTTCCTCAAGCGAGCTTCATAAGGTAAGAGAGGCTTTCTACTTCCATCAGCTTCTGTGAATATTGGCTTTCCAACA
>JACZVS010000068.1 GCA_022572525.1 Nanobdellota archaeon | reverse complement strand
ATAAACTATCCCTCCATCAGTTGGTAAACATCCTCTTTCGATGAATTCTCTGAATTTATTTCTAGGAGTATCATGAGGCCTGGCAACATCTACAATAACCGATTTTGGTTTAACCATATCTGGATAGATAATTGGCCTACTAGAATCTGTTGCGCTTATTATTCCATCTGCATTTCTTAAGGCAGTTTTCAAGTCTGTAGAGACGTATATTTCTGGAGTTCTTCCATATTTTTTGTTTGATGCTTCTTTAACTTCGTCTCTTAGTTCTACTAATTTTTCAATTCCGCTTTCAGGCCTTCCCACCAATGTTATTGATGGAACATATTGTGAGACTATTTCTGCACAAATTCTACCTATTGATCCTGCAGCACCAACAACAACAAATCTCGCTTCATCTAGATCTATCTCCATCTCAGCCGCAGCAGCTAAAAGCACTTCTATACTGCATCCAATCGTGTAATTATTCCCATTAGAGATCGGAAGGCTTGTCTCATCAACAAAATCCCTTCCATTATTTGTGACTTTTCCATTTTTAACAGCCGCCCCTAACCCTGCCATAACAGCTCCTTGTTTTTCTGCCAACCTTAATGCTCTTAGCCCCCATTCTCTTACAAGCCTTTTATTTTCAGGATTTGTTATCTGATTATTTGTTAAAGGTACGGTATAAACTCTTTCATCTATTGTTACTGGACCATTTTCGGTTTCAATAGGGATTCTGCATTTATCTGTCAGGAGATGAGTTCTTGAAGACATAAAATTAATTGCTATTTGCGTTACTAGTTTTTCATTGTATTCTGGACCCCTATGGTTTTTAGTTATCTTCTCATAAATTCCATTAGTAAATGGAATCCACCCAAATAAATGTCTGTAAAGTCCCCCTATGTACTCTGCTCTTGGTGGATTTGCAACAAAAGCAACTCTTATGTCTTTCATTTCAATCCTATGGAAAAAAACTTTAAATTTCTTTCCGTTTTATTAGTTATTGTCGCGCAAAGTTTTATGTAATCTGACTACATCTTCTCTAATATAATCATACAAAGAAAGACTACCTTCTCTTCCTGAAAATTCATTCAGTAAATAAGGAGTACCGAAATTCACATGCATTGTTGATTTTCTTCTTGTTAATATCCTCAACAATCTCTTTCTCCCTTGCCCAAATCGAGATTTTGTGGCCTTGTTTTGCAAGATAGGACGCAAAAGTTGTTCCCCACTGGCCAGCTCCTAAAACAGCGAATTTCATTCTAGAACAGCTCTTATCCTTCTGACTCCTGCTCCGATTCCTTCTTCCTTTATGATTTTGAATTTGCCAAGCTCTTTTGTATTCTTAACATGTGGCCCCCCACAAACTTCTTTACTGTAATTTCCAATAGAGTAAACAAAAACTCTCTCTCCGTAACGCTCTCCAAAAAATGCTAATGCTCCTGTTCTTTTTGCCTCTGCCAGCGACATTTCCTCCTTCTTTACTGGAAGAGCAGCCTTTATCCTATCATTTACCATTTTTTCTATTTTCTTAATTTCCTTTCCAGTCATCTTCCTATCAAGATTAAAATCAAACCTTAATCTTTCTGCTGTTATGTGTGAGCCATGTTGCCTGACTTTTTCTCCAAAAACATCTCTTAAGACTCGATGCAATAGATGAGTTGCTGTATGCAGCTTTGTTGTTTCTGTTGTGCTATCTGCAAGGCCTGACTTGAATCTTTTTTCAGTTGCCTGTCTGCTAATTTGCTGATGTTTTTTGAGCTGTTTTTGGAATCCTTTTTCATCAACCTTAAGCCCCCTTTCTTTTGCGAGTTCTATTGTCATCTCTAAAGGAAATCCATAGCTCTGGTAGAGATCAAAAGCATTTTTTCCGTTAATCTGCTTTCTACCACTTGCAAAACTTTCGAATTTTCTCAGGCCCCTTTCAAGCGTTCTTGAAAATTTCCTCTCTTCTTTTTTGAGCTCTTCGAAAATAAAGGATTTATTCCTCTTTAGGTGTTGGTAATCATAGGTTCTTATTACCTCTTCCACAATCTTGTCTGCAAAGCCACTCATGCCCAGAAGTCTGCCATGCCTTATCGATTTTCTGATTAATCTTCTCAAGACGTAGCCTCTGTCTAAGTTACTTGGCGCAATTCTTTCTGCTAGCATAAAACAAGCTGCCTTGATATGATCTGAAATTATGCGGATGCTTCTCTCCTGTTCTTTGTTTGGCTTGCTGATCTTCGCAAGTTCTCTGATCTTTTTTGTTATTGGAGAGAAAATTTCTGTGTCATAAATTATTTCCTTATTTTGTAATATGGCAATTGTTCTTTCAACTCCCATTCCTGTGTCAACATTTCTTTGTTTTAGTTTTTTGTAGCCTGTTGCTGTCTTATGATACTCCATGAAAACATCATTCCATATCTCAAAATACTTGCCGCAGCTGCATGAGGGATCACATTTCTTACCGCATTTTTTCTTTCCAGTATCATAGAATATTTCTGTTGATGGTCCACAAGGTCCTGTCTTTCCTGCAGGACCCCAAAAATTATCTTTTTTCCCAAAGAACCAGAGTCTTTCTTTAGGAATTCCTAGAGAGCGCCATGCCTCTACACTCTCGGTGTCTTTCGGCGCGTCTCTGTCACCTTTGAAGACGCTTACATGCAAACGCTTAGGGTTCAGACCAAGCCATTTCTTTTCTGTAAGGAATTCATAGCTGTATTTTATGGCTTGTTCTTTCCAATAGTCTCCTAAACTCCAGTTACCAAGCATCTCAAAAAAAGTAAGATGAATGTCATCTCCAACTTCTTCGATATCTCCTGTTCTTATGCATTTTTGGATATTAACAAGCCTTTTTCCAGATGGATGTTTTGCTCCGAGAATGAATGGCACAAGCGGATGCATTCCAGCTGTTGTAAAAAGAACTGTTGGATCATGTTCTGGGATAAGAGGAGAGTTCTGTATGACTTTGTGCTTCTTGCTCTTGAAGAATTTCAAATAAGCTTCTATGAGTTGCTTTCTAGTCTTTATCATCTCTTTATGTGGAAATTGAGAATTAAAAATTTAACCTTTTGAGTAAAGTTTATTAAAACCATTTCTTTAATATTAAAATGGCTGAAGTGACTCTAGCTATTGCTTTTTTGGCTGGCATAGTCTCATTTATCTCTCCCTGTATTCTTCCAATCATTCCTGGATTCTTAGCCTATTTAGCTGGTACGTCTTTAAAGGATGTTAAAGAAAGAAGAAAGGATATGTTTCTTAATAGCTTAATGTTTGTATTTGGATTTGCTATTGTATTTTCTGTACTCGGAGTTCTACTTAATACTGTTCTTTCAGCTGTGTCTTATGAAGTTCAGTTATGGTTGTCTCGTTTAGGTGGCATTATAATCATATTTTTTGGCCTTTATCTTGTAGGCCTTATCAGGATTCCTTTCCTTGAAAGAGAACACAAGTTTAATGTTAAGAGAAAATTCAAATCCAGATATTTAACTTCTTTACTTTTCGGTTTCGCCTTTGCTGTTGGATGGACTCCTTGTGTTGGTCCT
>JACZVS010000067.1 GCA_022572525.1 Nanobdellota archaeon | reverse complement strand
CTGCTTTCATAATTCCTATCTCTCTTGTTCTTTCCAAAACGCTGGTGTACATTGTATTTGCAATGCCAATTCCACCAACAAGCAAAGAGATTGCAGCTATTCCTGCAAGAACAGCTGTAACTATAGAGAATACAGTAGCAATTGCTCCCAATAACTGCTCAGGGGTCCGAACTTCAAAAGTTTCCTTTCCCTCTTCTTCATCTCTAAATTTTCTAAGCTCATCTTCTATAGACTCAACAACATTATCCAAATTTGAGTCTTTTTCAACTTGAACAAAAATGGCGGAATTTTCTTCTGGGATGCTGTAAAGATCTCTCATGACCTCTTCATTTATTACTACAGAGCCATCATCAAAAGGATTGCCTACCTTCTCTAGTATGCCTATAACCTTGAATTCCTGATCTTGAATAATTAATTTATCTCTTAACTTAACTGGTTTATCAAATATATTCCTAAATGCGTAGTTATATCCAACAACAACCTTAAATTTATCTTTGTTTTTTAGATTTCTCCCTTGTAATATTTCAAAGGCTTGAGTTCCTTCAAACACTTCTCTTGGTTTTCCCTCTTCAGGAATAGAAGAGATAAAACGGAACGTTACTTCATCATTAAATTCTATCTTTGCCGTCTTTGTTAAAATTGCAACAACGTTCTTGACACCCCTAACATCTCTAACAACTTCTAAGTCATCTAAAGTTAAAATATTTCCAGATGTTTCACTTCCGGGAGGACCTATTCTACCTCTAGGCTGAATAATTACTTTATCACTTCCTATTTGCTCGAATTGTTCTTCTATAGCCACTTGCAAACCCTGTCCAAGTGAGATGAGAGAAACAACAGCCGCTATGCCAATAAAAATGCCAAGCATGGTAAGCCAGCTTCTTAATCCACGCCTTCTTAGATTGTTGAAAGAAAATACAAAAAAGTCTAATACCATTTTCCTTAATGCCTTCTTCTACGAAACATCCTTCTAAAGATAAAATAAAGAATTACTATTGCAATTGCAGTCAAAGTTATGATCAAAGTAGTATTTGTCTTTATCAAGCCAAGGCTTTTTGCCTCTTCTATGCTGTACACTCTGGCCTGTACTCTGAAAGATTCAGTGTAAAGCTTATTGTTAGCATCTCGGTACGTTAACTGCAGAGGCAACTCAAGGAATCCTTCTCCAGCTACAAGTAACTCAAAATCTATACTCTCAACATCATCTGAATCAACATCTCCTATATAGGCTGTGCTAGAGGACAGCGTTTCAAAAGCAACTGAGGAAATCAATCTTACATTCAAAAACCTCGCGTCTGTTAATCCTCGATTAACAATTTCTATGCTCACTATTCCTTTTCTTCCTGTAACGAGTGTTGATTCCATTATATTTACATTCAAAATCGGCTTGCTTCCAACTATCAATGCAATAACATCCTTTATTTGAAATTGCTGGCCAAATTCATCAAAGTAACTTATTTCTAAAGGTACTTTATATATCTGTGAAGCAGCATCTGCAATAGCTATTATCCTAAATTCTAGCTCTCTGCTGCCTCCTGCCTGAAGTGTATCGATACTTCTTTCTGTTACACCACCAATAGGAGCAAAGGGAAGCTCTGCAGAGGCAAGATTAAGCTTGACTTTAATATCCTTCAACAAAAGATTAGCATTATTCTTCAGCTTTATCGTAACAGTAGCTTCTTCTCCAGGAGCGATCTCTGCTGGCAAACTCTCAACAGATTCAACAACAAGAGTTGTTTCAATAGCCTTTACTTGTATCGAAAAAGATTCAGTTCCATCATCTGTTACTGTCTGCCAATCAATATCAATAGTCTCAAAACCACTTGTAGCAGAACTTCTTACTCCAACTGAGAAGGAAAAGGTTTCTGACTCACCTTCCTCAAGAGAATTAATAGTCAGATCACTGCTCCCTTCAACAAAAAAAGGACTGCTAACATCCAACTCAATGTCTACATTAGTAAGGTTCTCGCCTGCAATATTATCTACTCTAAAAGTTGCTGTGAAAAAGCTTCCTGGCACAACTGGCTTTGGATCGTAACTCTCAAGAGTAATGCGTAAATCATCTGCCACTACTAGAGGTATTACTATGAAAATGAATGCTAGACATATTAACACTCTTGGTATCATCTTCTTGTACTCCTAATTTTTCCATCAGTTATATTTACTGTTCTATCTGCAAATTTTGTTAAATTTCTATTGTGAGTAATATACACTATTGTTTTTCCTTTCTTGTTCAGTTTCTGCAGAAGTTTCATTATTTCTAGACTTGTTTTGCTATCAAGATTTCCAGTAGGCTCATCTGCCAAGATTATAGGAGGATCATTGACGAGGGCCCTTGCAACTGCAACTCGCTGTTGTTCTCCCCCACTCAATTCAGCAGGCCTATGATCTAACCTTTTTCCTAAACCAACATTCTCCAAGAGATTTGCAGCTCTCTCAAGAGATTCTGTCCTGCTAACATGCTGAAACAACAAAGGCAGGGCAACATTCTCTAAAGCTGTAAGAGTTGGAATAAGATTAAAGCTCTGGAATATAAAGCCTATCTTCTTTCCCCTGATTATTGCCAGCTCGTTCTCATCAAGGTTAGAGACATCCTCTCCGTCTAACAACATCTTCCCTTTTGTTGGAGTATCAAGAGCGCCTATCATATTCATTGCAGTGCTTTTTCCACTTCCACTAGGACCAAGGATAGCAAGAAACTCGCCTTCCTTCACATTTAAGTTCAGGCCTCTAAGGGCCTCTACTCTAGCCTCTCCAAATCCATAGATTTTCCAGATATTGTCCAGCCTAATTAAAGAGTTCATTTTCCCAACCTTAGCTGTTAAAATATGTATAGAAAGATTTTTATTCTTTTGTATTTCTTTAATTTTAAAATGCAACATGTAAGCTCAACTTTCTTGATCGTACTTTCTGTAATCGGATTTCTTTTATCATTCTATATCTTCTACAAGAAGAAGAGAAAGGAAAAACTTGTCTGCATTATAGGAAAGGATTGTAATAAAGTTATTAACAGTAAGTACGCAAGATCCTTTCTTGTGTCTAACGATGTTATAGGCTTGGTCTACTATACTTTGATCTTCATAACCACGCTCGCATTTCTTTCCTCTCCAGCACTTTTAACCACAACAGTAGTCTTTGCCAGAGCAGTTATTGTTGGAATTGCGGCACTTTTTTCTATCTATCTTTCTATTGTACAGGTCTTTGTGTTGAGAGAGCTCTGTGAATACTGTTTAGCAGCCAACATAATTAACATAATCCTATTTATTGTTCTCTTCTTCTAAGCTTAGATAAAATTTTAAATGCCTCTGCTCTGGAATGAGTAAGCAAGGGTAGCCAAGTGGTCTAAGGCGCGCGGCTGCAGACCGCGTATTCGTGGGTTCGAATCCCACTCCTTGCTCTTTACTCCTGGAAGGAGATTAAGGTCATTAGAAACCTTTATAAACTATAATAGCTGTGCAGAAACAAGGAAAAATGGCGAAGGCAAACAGATCAAGTTTGGGAAGTTGGGCATTCCTTATTGGAGTAATT
>JACZVS010000066.1 GCA_022572525.1 Nanobdellota archaeon | reverse complement strand
TTATGGAGGTAAGCCATACATAGTTCCCTTCCCTTCACAATATGGAGAAGGATTTGCGCAAGTGTTAAGGTATAATACTGCAGGAAATCCAATAAGAGTCATCATAAGTTCTCCAACAAAGGAAGGTTCTTGTGATGGACCATGGGAATATCGTAAAGGAATAAATGTGCATCCATCAAGATCAGATTCTCTAAGAAGTTCATTTGATATGATTGAAAAAGCATCTGCTATTGCAAAAGTAAGGAGAATTCCAGGAAGTGTTCATAACTTTGTTGTCTTCGGGAGAGCTGCCTCTTATGGAATAGGAGCTGAAAAGATATCATCACCAAAAGCAGAGTGTGAGGACTTCATGTCTCCACAAGATTGTGAAATTCTATTCCAAGTGTGTGATCCTGTAATGTGTCCTGCATCTCGATTTAACCTTGGAGGAAGATGGCAAGTTGCAGATGTTGTCCAAACAGGAGTTATTGGAAGTATTGTTCTTGGAATGCCAAACTTTCCACACCCTGTTGTGCCAATATGCTTGCCTGGAATAAGAGCTGGCTTACAGAATTATGCAAGTATTCTTGATGCTTACGCACAATGTTTAGATGATTCGAGATTAACAGGAAAGACTACAGGAATCTGTGATAGAATCAGGAGTATTTATGTATGTGAAATGTTATGGAAAGAGGGGTTGGCAATTGCAAATGCTCATGGTGGTTTACTTGACATACTTGGCAAACTTATCTTCAAAGTTCCATCCGGCGGATTAGAATATCTTTACTTTAGAGAAAGTATTGAGAAAGTAGATAATAGTTTTAAGTGGTTTACAACAACATATGCAGCTCCGGTATTTACTAGCTTTCGAGCCAGAACAGGAGAAGATGTTGGCACTTTTATATGCAAGGCGGCTTTCTTTGGAAACCTTCCAGGGTTAGGAGGAGTGATAGAAGAACTTGCCAGGCCGGAAAGTCCTCCGCAATTCTTTGCCTTCCTTGAAGAAGTTCCATTCTCAGATGTTCCTTATCCAGGCACAGCTGTCCCACAATCAAAGTATAAAGTATTTTTCCATATTTTTGCAGGAGAAGATAAAGGAATTTTCTATAGAGTGTACTTAACAGATCCTGCTCCCATCCCAGGTTTCCAAGGAATTCAGAACTTTGAAATTTCAGGAGGGGGAAGAAGGCAACAAGCAAGAGGGTTCTTGCCAGCTGGCCAATTTGTTTCAGAAACGCTTGACTTTCTGGGTCCTGCTGGATACAGGCAGATTTGTGTAGAAATAGATGGCCTAGTAAACTGCGGCTTTAAGAAAGTCACAACAGAATTTGCTCTTAACTTCCTTTCAGATTTATACTTGAAAGGGCAACTGGAAAAAGAGGTAACAAATGCTCAAGGATGTATAAGTGGCTCTTCCAGCTTAATTCCGCTTGCTCAACTTCCTGTTGGAGCTTCGGCCGCTGTTGGTGAGGCCATCCACGGAGGCCTATTGAGGGGAGGGATAGCAAGAGTTTGCGGTGCAAGAAATCCTGGAGAAGGTGTTAATGAAGATAGATGGAAAAGGGTTGGCAGTTGTGGGAAATTTGAAGGTTTTGAACTTTCATGCTGGCTTGACACATTCAGTGTAAAGAAAGCTTTAACAGATCTTAAGTTTACAGATGAAGTTCTTGAAAGGGCAGGCCAAGCAGATAAGCTAGCGAAGTTAGATGATGACAGATTTTTCGCTCCGGAAGATAGTGCAAGCAAGTTACAAAGAGTAAGGGATGCATCTAGAGAAGCAACAACTGATCAAGACTTTAAAGTGGTCATTCAACTTGCAAATCAGATCTATCAAAGAAGTCTCAACCCAGATGAAAAGGCGGAGGCCTTGCTTATAATAGGAGAGGCATTTGCGGAAATTACAGATGATTTGCTTAAGGTAGAAGTTAGAGATGCAATAGAAGATTTGAGGAGAGATGGATTGCTCCGGGGAGAATTAGAAATAAATGTAAAAACAACAAGGTCCTTAGACCTGTCTAATCAGGAAAGAAAAGTTTTTGAGATTGATGAACATTTTTTAATTAATGTAGAAATTAAGAATGGTGAAGGTCCTTATAGAATGAAGACTTTTGTAAATGATGAAAAAATAAAAGATACAGAAGAGTGGAAACAGGATACGTATAGATTAGATCATGTTTTATCAAAGGTGGGAGAGTATACAATTACTGTTGAAGTAACAGATTCTCGAGGAAAAGTTGGAAGTTCCTCGGTAGAAGTGGAAGTGCAATAAAAGATTTCTAAATGCGGGGAACAGGACTCGAACCTGCGTAGGCACTAAGCCACATGGTCCTTAGCCATGCCCGTTTGACCACTCCGGCATCCCCGCATAAATAATGTAGGGAAGTAGAATTTAAAAAACTTCAGAATCAGTTTTTAGTTGAGCTTTTTCTTAAAAATGTTAGTACTTCTCCTTCTTTTTCCAAGCCCAATTATAATGTTTTAGCTTGCTACTCTTGCCAAATCCACAGAAAGAACAAACCTTCTTACTAATATGAAATGCTTTATGCCCGCATCTTCTGCAAGAGATATGTAACTTCTTTCCACTCCCTCGTAGTCCTAGAGTTGGAGTTCCTTTTGTCATTTTCTAAAGAAATTTATGACTTCACTTCCCCAAGAGATGAAGGAGAAACATAGATTATTGTGTCACCCCTAAGAAATGTTAAGCCAAGATTCTTTTTAACTTCTCCATTCACAACCTCTTTTGTACCATCAAGTACTATGTTTATGTGAATATCAAAGGCTAGAAGCTTTCCTACAAATTGCTTCTCGTTCTTTAATTGCACCAAAACTTCCTTTCCCTTAGCCTTGTTAAGTAAGTCAAGCGGCCTTTCAAAGTTATTCATGTTTCTTTTCAGTTAAATTTATATTTAAACTTTTCTTATTTAGGAAGTTAGAAAGGTATTTAAATTTTATTTATTATTCAAGTAAATGAAAACCGGAAGAAAAGTTACAGGTGGAAGGTACAAGAAAGCAAAGAAGAAGAAATTGTATGAAAGAGTCGGACATACAAGACTTGTTAAACTTGGAAAGGAAAAAAGGAAATTTCTCCGCGTTCGCGGAGGATCAAGAAAATATATCTTGCTTTCTACTGATAAAGCAAATGTTTATGATACATCTGTAAAGAAGTCAGAAGTCGTAAAAATCAAGGCTGTCTTAGAAACACCCTCTAACAGATTCTTGGCAAGGAAGAAAATAATAACAAAGGGAACCATAATTGAGACTGAAAAAGGAAAAGCAAGAATCACAAATAGACCGAGTCAAGAGGGGAGTGTGCAGGCAATTCTTCTTAAATAGGCTTTGTTAAATAAGTCCCTTCTGTTAAAAAAGTCTAAACTGGGAAATGCTCTTCATATTCTGGAAACATCAAGTCATATAGCTCCTTGAATCTGGGAAGAAACAGATCAATCTTTTCACCTTTGTCCAAAGGCAAATTTATTGCTCTATGTTGTACCTCATTTCTTAATCTATGAAACTTCATAATTTCATCCATTTTTTCTTGAGAAAAACCTACTACTTTAGAAAC
>JACZVS010000005.1 GCA_022572525.1 Nanobdellota archaeon | reverse complement strand
AACATTTATTTCTAAATTACCTTGCGCAGCCGCAGCCGAAATTGCAGCATCATTACCTATAATTTGAAAGCAGACAGATTCTAGTATTTCTGGGACTGTTGGATTAATCTTTCCCGCAATTGTAGAAGAGCCTGGCATAACTGCAGGAAGTATAATTTCAGAAACATCATTTGAGTAAAGGAAACGCAAGTCATTGCAGACTTTAATAAATTTTATAGCAATAGTTTTTAATGTACTACTTAGAGCAACTTCTCTTGTTAAATTCTGCATTTCAGAAAAGACATTGTCTGCTTTCCTGAATTTTATCTTCATTGCCATATTTATCTCATGCAAAGCAAGTTCTGCGAAACGAGGAAAAGAAGTTAAGCCAGTTCCAACTGCTGTGCCGCCTATGGGCAGAGATTTGAGGGAGGCAGAAACAGATTTAATATTTTTAATCTCCTCTTCTGTAGAAAATCCACTAAATTCTTCTCCAAGTGTAAGAGGAACAGCATACCTTAAATGGGTTCTACCTGTCTTAATAATCTTATTAAACTCTTTGACTTTTATTGCCAACGTTTTATCGTATTCTTGAAGTGCTGGAAGTAAATCATGCTCTACTGCATGAACAGCAGCCATTCGCAAAGCTGTGTGAAAAGTATCATTAGTTGATTGACCTAGATTAACATGGTCATGTGGACTAACTTTCTTACTTTTCAGGATTTTGTTTGCTCTATTTGCAATAACTTCATTTAAATTCATATGGAAAGCAGTTCCTGCTCCTGGTTGGAATGCCCCTATTATGAATTCTTTTTCATGTTTGTCTGCAATTATTTCATTACAAGCCTTAACAATTGCTTCTCCAATTCTTCTGTCAAATCTTTTAAGCTGCACGTTTGCAATAGCGTTTGCTTTCTTAAGCAAAGCATATGACTTGAGAAATCTCTTCTGTAATTTCACTCCTGACACCTGAAGCTGTCTTGCCCTTTGTGTATTAATACCATAGAGCGCATCTACAGGCACTTTTAGCTTGCCTAGAGCATCTTTTTCAACTCTTTTTCTCATAACTAGAGTTACATTCCAGTATTTATAAATTTTCAGATATTACTCTAGGAGGTGCACTTTTACTGCCTTTACCTTCAGTAATTTCTTTATCTCTTTAGGAACTTCTGGGACTTTCCATGTAGTGATCTTAAAGCCTTTTCCATATTTGTTGGGAATACAAATGATATTTTTTTTCCATCTCTCAGAAGTTTTTTTATAATCTGTTCTATAGTGCGCAGCTCTGCTTTCCTTTCTAAGTCGTGCGCACTTGACAATCATCTCACATGAATTAAACATATTTTTCACATCAAGAGCAGCAATAAGCTTTTGGTTATTCTTGAGTCTGTTTCCAGACTTTAACTTAACTTTTCTGTATTTGGTAATTGCTTTAAGTGCTTTTTTCATACCTCTTGCATTACGCACTACACCAACATCCTTCCACATTATGTTTTGGATTTCTTTTTTGACTTTAATAGGATCTTTTCCTTTTTTCGCTTTTAACATACTATTAAGATCTTCCTCTTTTTCCTTGATGAGCTTCTCATCTAGTGGCAGCCACCTGACCCTTCCAAGTTCTTTTACAATTCTTTGGCCAGTTAGTCTACCAAAAACCATTGTTTCTGCAAGGCTATTTCCACCCAAACGATTGCCTCCATGCATTCCAGATGTTACTTCCCCTATTGCAAACAAATTCTTAACAGAAGTTTTTCCAGTAGTATGATCTACAAAAATACCCCCCATACTATAGTGAGCAACAGGAGCAACTTCCATTTTCTGCTTTGAGATGTCGACATTTAGATAATGCATAAACTGCTTATACATCTTAGGTAAACGCTTCAAAATGTATGATTTTGGTCTATGAGTAATATCCAACCATACTCCTCCCAGTTTTGTTCCTCTACCTTCTTCAACTTCTGTATAGATGGCTCTGGAAACAATGTCTCTAGTGGAAAGCTCCATCCTTTTTGGATCATATTTTTTCATGAAGCGCTCTCCTTTAGTATTAGTAAGGATTCCACCTTCTCCCCTTACAGCTTCGGTAACCAGTGTTCCTACGGCTTCTGATGGCCATACCATTCCAGTAGGATGGAATTGGAACATTTCCATATCCATGAAATTGGCTCCAACATCGTAGGCAAGTTGAATACCATCTCCATTATTCTCCCAGAAACGAGAAGAACTTCTCTCGAAGAGTCTTGAGTGGCCTCCGGTAGCAAGAACAACTATTTTTGCATGAAATACTATGACTCTTCCATGCCTGAAATCTAAACCAACAGCTCCATTAACTTTTCCTTTATGATGAAGCAAAGAAAAGATATACACTTCACCTTTGAAACGTATTTTTCTCTTCTTAGCCTGATCAACTAAAATATTGAGAACCTCCTTTCCAATGTGATCTCCTACAAAGCATGCTCTTCTATAAGTTGCAGCACCAAAAAATCTTTGTGTAATACTTCCATCTTTTTCTCTGTGAAATTTCACTCCCCAATCTGCAAGCTCCTTGATAGCACGCGGTGCATTTTTACAGAGGAGTTTAACCGCAATTGGATCATTAATATATGCACCATCTTTTATTGTATCAGCAGCATGAAGCCGCCAACTATCTTTTGGATCCATATTGCCTAGGGCTGCATTGATACCACCTGTGGCAAGAATTGTATGAGCATCCCTCTTCTTACTTTTACCAACAACAAGAACATCTACTCCATTGTCTTTGAGCTCAATTGCAGCTCGCAAGCCA
Organism: Nanobdellota archaeon; assembly: GCA_022572525.1. Taxonomy (GTDB): domain Archaea; phylum Nanobdellota; class Nanobdellia; order Pacearchaeales; family UBA12030; genus JACZVS01. The sequence continues at coordinate 11,200 of JACZVS010000005.1, read as the reverse complement.
GCTCCGCCAGAACCTATTATAAGAACATCGGATTTTTGTGCCTCTTTTTTCATCATATAAATAAGTCAGAAAAGAATGTTTTAAACTTTTTCTTTTAACAGAATGTTTATATATCTATATTTCTCTTTTTTAAAAAGAGTGAAATGAAATTTTATTCAACTCCAAAACTTCTCAGAAAATATAGTCAAGATAGAAGTATTTACAGCATTAAACCCTCTTTAATTACATTCCCAAGGACCGAAAAGGACATTGTTGCTATTACAGAATATGCAAGAAAACACAGATTGCCGGTAACTCCAAGAGGTGGCGGAACAGGATTGAGTGGGGCTTGCATTGGCAAAGGCATCATTATTGATTTTTCTAAACACTTTAACAGAATTGTTAAGATTGGAGAAGTGACAAGAGTTCAGTCTGGAGTTCTAATCAAGGAGTTAAGACCAGCTGTCGAAAGAAAAGGCTTCATGTTACCAAGTTCTCCTTTACATGAGTATTGTGCAATAGGTGGCAATGTTAATACAAGATCTGTTGGCCCTAGGACTGTTAAATATGGATCAACAGATAAACAAATTAAATCTTTACGTGGAATATTAGCAGATGGGAGGATTCTTGACACTTCTAAAATAATTCCAAAAGACATTGTGAAAAAAATATCCTTATTACAGAAGCAAATTAAGAAAGATAAGATCGCAGACTACATAAAAAAAAGACCAGCATTAGCTGGTGGATATAATCTGAAAGCTTTGTTTGAGTACAAAAGAATAAATGATGTTATAACACACTTAATTGTTGGTAGTACTGGAACACTCTTGCTGTTGACAGAAATTGAATTTTCTCCTCCACGTTTTAAGAAACTTGCAGATCTTTATTTACTTCATTTTAAGGATTTTAACTCTTTACAAAAAGTTATGAATTCTTTATTGAAAAAAGGGGCCGTTAGTGTTGAATACGTTGGGAAGGAATCTCTTGAGTTATGGAATGAACGTTATCATAAAAAAGATGCTGTTGCTGGATTGATTGTTGGTTTTGAAAAAAAGACAGATGTTTCTGAAATTTTAAAGAAAGCTCTTAGCACTAAAAAAGTCCCTCTAAATAAAAGACCACACTTATGGAAATCAAGAGCTCTTACTCTGCCTAAGCTAGAGGATAAGGCCAAAAAGCTTGGCCTGCATCTACCTTCTGGGATTGACGATACCACCTTTTATCCTAAAGATTTTGCAGATATAATGCATGAAATCAAAAAATACGAAAAAAGAAAAGGAGTTATGATAGCGAGTTTTGGACATATAGGCATCGGAAGTTTGCATTTAAGGCCGTTTATTGATATGAAGAAAAATCCAGAAGAGCTAGATAAGATTGGGAGAGATATATTCAAAATACTAAGGAAGTATAATGGAACACTTGTGGGAGAGCACAATTCTGGTTTATGCCGTTCCAGATATTTAGCCATGGAATCGAAAAAGATGTATGAATATATGAGAAAAATCAAGAAGATTTTTGATCCAGATAATATTTTAAACCCAAAAGTTGTTTTCAACTTAGATCCTATAACTAAAAATATAGAATACAAAAAAGGATGAAAAAGCTAGAGAAGGGATTTATATCTGGATTTGATTGGCAACTTTATCCTGATACAGAAAGATTTTTGCAAAAAGAGGTTAACAGATTTCTAAGGAACAATTCTATGGCTAGAAGACTTGCCAGAAAAATGCGATCAGAGAGCTCAACAAGATTTTTTGATTGGATTGATCATATCGTCTTGCCTCATGATAAAAAGAAAGAAAGCTTTTTACTAAAACATCGGTTTAAGAAACAGCAAAATAAAAGATTTTTAATATATAAGAATAAAAATTCTATATTTTTTCCTATCTTATTTCATAATTCTAGAGAATTTGAAATTGTTCTAAAGCCAGAGAATGTTGAAGACTTCGTGAGGAAAGTTAAGACTGAAGGGAAAGTTCAAGGTGAAAAATATGCTCCCTTAAGGAAGGTTATTGTAAAGCAACAAGTAAATTATCTTCTTACTGCTATTGAAAGAAGAGGATCTAATGCTTATGTTATCAAGAAAGCCTCAGATATCAATAAGTACAAGAAAGCCTTGAAGATGTTTGCAACAAGGAAAAGAAAATTTGGGTCAGATAGAGAAGGCATGATTTATACACTTAAGCTGGTGAATACAGTAACTAAATGGCTGCCTAAAGAAAGAGCAACTGATGCTTTTTTCAGAGCGGAAAGATCATACTGGAAAAAAAGAAATAGGGCAGGACAGATTCAGAAGGGAAGGCAGGACAAACTTGGACTTGGATGGGGAAATCACGACCATCATACTTACAGATCATCTAGAAATAATTTTTTCTTTCTGATAAAAATTTTTGAAGCTCTCGGATATAAATGCAGGGAGCGTTTTTATGCTGGAGAAAAAGCCGGATGGGGAGCACAAATTCTGGAACATCCTATTTGTGATATTGTGATGTTTTCAGATGTGGATATTTCAAAACACGAACGGCATAAGGATTTTGCTCATGAAGGTCTTCCAAAAGAAAGCAAGCTTGGAACCGTTGGATTGTGGATTGGTTTGCATGGCGAGAGTGTGTTACAGGCAGGAATGCATCATCTTGAAGCAAGATTTATGTTTGAAAAGCTTGAGAAGGATCTGAATAAAAAAGGTCTGGAGGTGATGAAACCATTTTCTCACTTCCCTTTTTTGAAACAGGCATTCACAAAGGGAGAAACTTGGAAAGTTGAGAAGTCAAGAGTAGAAAAGTTGCTGAGAGAAAAATATATTACAAAAGAGCAGTACCTTGAATTTCTAGACAATGGAGCAATTGGAAGCCATATGGAGAACTTGCAGAGAAAACAGGGGTTTAAGGGATTTAATCAAGATTCTGTAACTGCCGTGATAAAAGCAACTGATCCGAGAAAGAGGCTGCATAAGAATTACATGCAGCATAGAGGAGCTTAATAGTAAACCCTTAGATAAATAACGATTACCATCTTTGCTTAGCAATTCTGCCCGGACGGGGCATTTTTAAAGCCTAAACACAGTTAATAGTAAGAGAAAGCGAAAAACTTTTTCTTAGTTAAAATGGAACAATTTAAGAAACTAGGAATTACTGGACCCATGCTTAGGGCCATAGAGGACGAACACTTTGAAAAGCCTAGTGAGATACAGCTGAAATCAGTCCATTTAGTTTTGAACGGAAAGGATGTTATTGCAAAGAGCGCCACTGGAAGTGGAAAGACACTTGTTTTTGGAGCCCCTATAATTCATGATTGTGTTAAAGGCAAAGGCATTCAAGCATTGATTCTTACACCAACAAGAGAACTCGCAGAACAAGTTTGTAGGGCATTAAGAAAATTCTCTAAATACAAGCCATTAGAAATACATGCAGTGTATGGGGGAGTTGCAATAGATCCACAAGTACATAATCTAAGAAAGGCAGATGTTGTTGTTGGAACTCCTGGAAGACTACTTGACCATCTTGAAAGAAGGACAATTGATCTACGAAAAGTAAAGATTCTTGTTCTTGATGAGGCAGATAGAATGCTTGATATGGGTTTTATCGATGATGTTGAGCAGATCCTGAAACACTGTCCTGAGAAAAAGCAAACAATGTTCTTCTCAGCAACGATTCCAGAAGATGTTTCTTCACTTTCACACAAATTCATGCATAATCCTATAAAAGTGTCGGCAGAATCATATGTAGATCCTAAAAAGCTTAAGCAAGCTTACTTTGATATCCAAGAAAACCATAAACTCTCATTACTTACCCATCTACTGAAAAAGGAGCATTCAAGATTGATCATGGTTTTCTGTAACACAAAAAACACGACAGATTTTGTTGCAAGTAATCTTAAAGCTGCAGGGGTAAATGCTCAGGCAATTCATGGGGGTTTTTCTCAGAATAGAAGAAGTAAGACAATGCATCAGTTCCATTCACAAAAAGTTACTGTTCTCGTTTGCACAGATGTTGCTGCAAGAGGGCTTGATATAAAGGGAATTACACATGTATACAATTACGATATTCCAAAAGAGAGCAAACAATACATTCATAGGATTGGGAGAACTGCAAGAGCTGGCAAAGAAGGGGAGGCAATTAGTCTCCTTTCTCCAAAAGATTATGAAAACTTTGCAATAATTCAGAGAGATTTCTCAATAGATATAGAAAAAAGGGAATTGCCTAGTTTTGAAAGAGTGAAAGTTAGAAGAACTGACAGATTCTCAGGATCAGGATCAGGATCAGGATCAAGAGGAGGGTATGGAAGATCTGGTGGTGACAGAAGGCCAAGGCCATTCAAGCCAGGGTTTGGCCGACATGATGGTCATAGAAGCCATGTCAGAGGAAGAAGTGGAAATCCGAAATCACGATTCTCTGGGGCCAAGAGGTCTTCTGGCCATAAGCCTTGGAGAAAGTAAGTCTTTGCATTGCATTTAGGAATATTTTTAAGTAATCTCTGAGTGATATTTTTAAGGAAAATGGCACTAACATCACTAATATTATGGGGAACATTAGGAATTATTGTTCTGATCTTCATGATTCTGGTAAATGTATATGCACTTTATCTGAGTATGAAGAATAAGCATTACGTCTGGATTGTAATCCTTCTAGCCAATCTTGGAGTTGGAATTTTCACACAAACATATTTTGGAATTATGGTTCCTGTAGGATACTATTTCATACAAAAGTTCCAAAAGAGTAAGGGAGTTTGAAAACCCTTACATATTTCTCTGTATAAATTTAGATCATAGTTGTTACCTTCCAGAGAGATGAGATAAGATTTATAAGCCATTCATTCCTGCAATTCTAATGGCATATGAGACGTTTGGAGAGATGTTAAGTCCATTTATTACTGAAGGTATTTTTGCAGCCATAGTTTCTCTTAGTGTAGTCTTTGCCTTTCTTCTCGTAATTGCAGTTTATGTGTATTTCGCACTTGCTTGGAGGACAATAGCACAAAAATTAAAGTTCAAGAACTCCTGGCTTGCCTGGATCCCTTTTGCGAATCTTGCAATGATTCTACAGCTTGGAAAATTCCATTGGGCATGGATATTCCTGCTTCTAATTCCTTTTGCAGGGTGGATAGCTGTCTTTGTGTTAATAATCATTGCTAAATGGAGGATATTTGAGAAGAGAAAATATCCTGGATGGTTTAGCTTATCCCTTATTATACCACAAGTAGGAGGAATCCTTTACTTGATAGCAATTGGTTTCGTTGCTTGGAAGAAGAGGTAAGGATTCTCCGTATAAAGTAACAAAAGCTATCCGGAGGGGATAGCATCCTCATCTAAAAAAGTTTTAAATACTAATTCCTGATTCTAACAAAACATAACATGAAACGATCAAGTAGAAGGTGGAAGAAGAAAAAGCAGATGCGTTGGAAATGGCAGCGCAAGCGTATGAACCGTGAGAAAAGAAAGCGTAGGCAGAGAAGAGCTGCTTCTAAATAATAATACTTAAAATGGACAATTTCAGAATTGCTGTTAAATCATTTATTGTGAATGAAAAAGGAGAGCTTTTACTAATTAAAAGAAGAGATAACGATCCACATAAGCCAGGAGTGTGGGAGATTCCTGGAGGAAGAATTGACCTTGGAGAGGATCCTTTTGAGGGCTTGAAAAGGGAAACAAAGGAAGAAACAGGCCTTGATGTGGAAGTCTTAAATCCACTTAAGATTCACCATTTCACTAGAGATGATGGACAAAGGATTACAATGATCACTTTCTTGTGTAAGCCTGTGTCTAGCACAATAAATTTGAGTAAAGAACATACAGAATTTTTATGGACAAATATGGATGAGTCTATTTCTAAATTACATTCTGCATTTCATAAAGAAGTAGAGATCTTCAGAAAGTTTTTTAATTCAACTTCTCCTTAACAGTAGATGAGAATTTCTGCATCCGCCATTGCTGCATGGCGTTACTGCCCTAGAGCTTTTTATTACGAAAGGGTTGAGGGTAGAAGGAGGCCAATTAATGAAAACCTTGTAAGAGGAACCCTTATTCATCTGATCTATGAGCAATTCTTTACCAGAAAGCTGTTTGAGAATGCAGATGCATTTGAATCTTTTCTTAAAGAAGATCTTGATAAAGCTATTGAAAATGAGGATGGAAGAATTAGCAAACTTAAAATGGACAAAGATGAGCTTAGAGAATTCTTAATCAATTCCGCAAAGAAGTTGCTTATAGCATTCAATGATGGCAGGATTTCAATTCCAACATCTAATGAGCAGAAAGTTGAAATTCCAGAATTTGTTGCACGAGTGGATGCAATTTTTGAGAAGCAAGGCTTGTCTCTTACAGTTGCAGATGTTAAGATAAAGCTTCGAGACTTGGAATCTGTAAAGCTACAGCTTTCAGTTGCGGCAATTATCCTTGAACAGCAAGGCAAAAGAGTTGAGAAAGGTCTTGCAATAGATGCTGAGAAATGGAAGGAGTTTGAAGTTGACCTGACAGAAGAGCTGAAGAAAGAAGTATGGAACATGCGAGAGAAGATTCTTAAGATGTATGAGACAAAAGAGAAACCTCCTTGTACTTGTGGGAGATGTGATCTGGCTGTTTGAGATACTTTTAAAAATCTGTTTCTACAAATTAGTTAATGGCATCAGCACTTGTGAACACACTTGTAAGCGTTGTTATAGTAAGCTTGATTTCTCTTATAGGGATCAGTGTCTTGTACTTTAGTAAAAGAAAGATAAAGACCTTCGTTGTACTTCTTGTTGGTTTTTCTGCTGGAGCTCTTCTTGGAGATGCCTTTCTTCATTTAATTCCAGAAGCTGCTAAAAATGGGTTTGTGCCTGCAATTTCACTCTACATCTTGATAGGAATCTTATTCGCATTTATTGTGGAAAAAGTGTTTCATTTTGGACATCATCACCATATAGAGCATCATGCTAAGAAAAGTAAAGGTAAAAAGAAAATCAAAGTGCTTGGATATATGAATCTTTTTGGGGATGGAATGCATAATTTTGTTGATGGAATTGTGATAGGAGCAAGTTATCTTATCAGTTTTCCTGTTGGATTTGCTACTACTATTGCCGTTATTTTCCATGAAATTCCGCAAGAGTTAGGAGATTTTGGAGTGTTGCTGCATGCAGGCTTTAACAGAGCAAAAGCATTAATGTTCAATTTTGCGTCTGCTACACTTGCAATTCTTGGAGGATTACTTTCAGTATTGCTTATAGGAAGAATAGAAGGCCTTCTAATATTCTTGATCCCATTTACTGCTGGAAACTTCATTTATATTGCTGCCAGTAATTTAATTCCAGAGCTGCAGAAAGAGCCGGCACTTAAGAGATCTATCATGCAACTACTTGCGATGATTATCGGAATTATTGTGATGGTTGCTTTGTTGTTTATTGGTTAAATTAAACTCAAGGAGTTCTGGTGAGAAGAGCAGGAGAAAAGTTATTGAGATTGAATAATGATAAAGAAATATAAACTTTTCTGATTATTACTATCTATGAGGGCTCATGAAGGTTCTGTGGGGAGGAGGTACCAAAAAGATCTAGAGGGGGGTGATAGTAATCCCTATTCAATTGATCTCCAAAAACTACTCGATTGTCAAGCTGAACGAAGACTCCAGGGAAAAACGCAAGTCATTCCTGCTAGTAATCCACATGTAAGGAATAGGATGTCTCATACTCTTGGAGTAATTTCCCTTTCTATAAAGATCTCTGAAATGTTAACTTTAAACAGAGATTTATGTGTAGCAATAGCTACAGGGCATGACATGGGCCACGCACCTTACGGTCACCTTGGTGAAAAGGTTCTGAGAAAGCTTAGTGGAAAGCCCTTTAACCACAACACTTTCGGAGTTGTTACTGCACAACACATCGAAAGAGGTGGAAGGGGGTTAAACCTAACTTATGAGACTTTAGAAGGAATAGCAAAAACATATAGGGTAAACCCCGATGAACTTTCTGTTCCTGATGGAGTTCCACAGGAATATGCTGTTGTGATGTTTGCTGACAGGATTGCTTATACTTTCGCAGATCTTAGTGATGCTATTAAGTATGGTGGGTTAGAGAAGATACCAGATATAGCATTGGAATTGGGGCCAAGACGAGAGGAAAGAGCTAAAAAAGTAATTGAAGCGCTTGTTTCAGAAAGTAGGGATGCTGATCGTGTACAATTTAGTGAAGGAGAAACTTTTGACCTGTTTATGGCTTTAAAAAAATTAATGAAAGAAGAAGTTTATTCTAAAGTAGATCTCAAATCTAAAATAGCAACATTAGAAGATGTTTATGACTTTTTTGATAAATTAAAAGATGAACTTGATATTGATCCTGTAATCGCAACAGCATTGCTAACAGATTTCGAGGCTGACGAATTTGTGAACGACATTCCTAAGCGCACTAGAGCCCCCTCTTTTGAAAAAGATATGTCTCACTTTGGACTATTTGATATTCTATGTGATTTTAAGAAATCTGGAAAATCCCTCAGAAATTTAGACTACACAAATCCAGATCTTGGATGGAGAGACAAGGCATATCAAGATGCACAGTATCCTTTAGTTACTGTTTAGAATTATTTTATTCTTTTATCTTTTTCCTGTATAGAATTGGGTAAACTCTCAGAGAAGTCATTACCCCACTACCTATAACAAGGTCATCTGTTCCTTCAACTTCGACATAATCAGCCCCACGCCTTCTTGCAAATTCTCTACATGCTCTGATAAGTGGGATTTGGAAATGATCTTCTTGGAGAAATTCTACAGTAAAATCTTCATCTGCTGAAACTATTTCAAGGCTATCCATGCCTATTGGAGAATCATTATCTGTAAAATACTCGCCCTCCATAGTGTCTGCGTAAACTGAGCAATCAGTAACAGCATAACGGACCCTAGGTTTGTCTACTGGTGTTATGAAATGGGGTACACCTCTAAAAGATGCATCACCAACGATTTTCCTTAATTCACCTAATTCCCCTAATACCATTCATTGTACCTTCTTCATCCTTTAAATGCTTATCTCTAATGAAAAAATTATTTATTTGAAGAAAAACTTTTTGCGCTCATTCTTGCTATTTCAATTTCCATTTCTGTTAGAATCTCACCATTCCTCCCTTGCGCAAGTAATCTATTTGACGGAGGGACGTGTTGTAAGTTTAGAACATGACCAATTTCATGTGCGAATGCTCTATAATCATTGACTGTTGTGAAGTCTGCGACCATTATTACATTAAGAGGGGGATAAGCTATTCCGTTAACTCCTATTTTTTTAATGAGATATGCATTAATTGTTGTTGGATCAAAATTCTGTTTTAAGATGGATGGATTATTCCTAGATCCTGTTATCTCTTGCGTTGAATATTCCTCTTCATACAAGTTTTTTATATAGAATTCTATATTTGCCTGGCTCCAGATACGATTTACTTCTTCAATTAACTTATTAACATTCTCGGAATCTCTTTTAGTACTTAACTCTTTTTCAGAATCTTTCACGAGATGAATTGCTAATGGAATAGAAAGACTGTTACTTTCAAATATTTGATCTCCATGAATATTTGGACCACTGAATTGTAAAAGAAGAGAAACAACAACAAACATTAAAATAAGGGATAAAGCAAGATATCTTTTTTTCATAATAAATAGTTTATTTTCGGATTTTTAGACTTTGGGTTTAACTTGTGGTTTTTCCACGATAAATTTATAAACATACAAAGAATAAGTAAGTTATCTTTTTTGGTAAAATGAATGCCTTTTCTGCATGCACTGGCACGATGTAGGTTAGTTGGTCTAGTGAATACTTATGCAGAATAAGGTAAGTTAGTTCTTGCGACCCAAATAAACTTTTAAGAAAAGCTTGATCAAAAGTTTTGATTTTTTGGTTGATATTTTTTCTAAAAAAAGTCAATTCTAGTTGATCCTGCTAGAGGCTGCTGCTCTTCGGATGCGGTTAAGCCATGCAAGTTTCTCGCGAGAGGGCAAACTGCTCAGTAACACGTAGCTAACCTAACCTTAGGCGGAGGATAACACCGGGAAACTGATGATAATACTTCATATGTTTAGATTGCTGGAATGCATTTAAACTGAAACGCAAGGTCTAAGGATGGGGCTGCGGCTGATTAGGTTGTTGGCGGAGTAATAGCCCACCAAGCCAAAGATCAGTAGGGGCCTTTAGCGAGGGTGCCCCGAGAAGGATCCTGAGACACTGATCCTAGCTCTACGGAGTGCAGCAGGCGCGAAAATTCTACAATGCTCGAAAGAGTGATAGAGGTATCCGAAGTGTTTTCTCTTATTTGAGAAGACTTTTGTAATGTGTAAAAAGCATTACGAATAAGGGCTGGGCAAGACTGGTGCCAGCCGCCGCGGTAATACCAGCGGCCCGAGTGGCAGCCATTTTTATTGGGTCTAAAGCGTTCGTAGCCGGTTTTGTAAATTCCTTGTGAAATTGTATGGCTCAACCATACTTCGTGCGAGGAAGACTGCAAAACTTGAGACCGGAAGAAGCAAAGGGAATGATTAGGGAAGTGGTAAAATGCTGTAATCCTAATTAGACCACCAAGAGCGAAGGCACTTTGCTAGAACGGGTCTGACGGTAAGGAACGAAAGCTAGGGGAGCGAAGCGGATTAGATACCCGTGTAGTCCTAGCCGTAAACGCTGCACACTAAACATCGCTTTCTCCTCGTGAGAAAGCGGTGCTGAAGCGAAGGCGTTAAGTGTGCCACCTGGGAAGTACGGTCGCAAGGCTGAAACTTAAAGGAATAGGCGGGGGAGCGCTACAAGGGGTGACGCGTGCGGTTCAATTAGATTCCACACCGTGAACCTTACCAGGAGCGACAGCAGAATGAAGGTCAGTCTGAAGGGCTTACCAGACACGCTGAGAGGAGGTGCATGGCCGACGTCAGCCTGTGTCGTGAGACGATCTGTTAAATCAGGTAACAGGCGAGACCCATGTCCATAGTTGCTCACTCGATGAGAGAAGCACACTATGGAGACTGCTTGCGCAAGCAAGAGGAAGGTGTGGGCTACGTTAGGTGAGTACGCCCCAAATCCCCTGGGCTACACGCGCGCGGCAATGCTGCACACAATGAGATGCAATCTCGAAAGAGAAAGCCAATCCCTAAAATGCAGCTTAGTTCAAATTGAGGTTTGCAACTCAGCCTCATGACGCTGGAATCCCTAGTAATCGTGTTTTATCAGAGCACGGTGAATATGTCCCCGTTCCTTGCACTCACCGCCCATCAAGCCATCCAAGTTG
>JACZVS010000004.1:839-14099 GCA_022572525.1 Nanobdellota archaeon | reverse complement strand
GTAGACAACTGAATACCTTCTGCTGATTGAGGTATCTTTACTGGGTGATATGCTTTGGGTATGATATTCAAATGAAATCCCATTTTATCCCTCAAAAACTCCTTTTACTCTTATATACCTATCTAGGCCTATTCTTCCACCCCCATTAATAAGGAGAAAGATGGCAGCGCCAAGCAAGCCAACGTCTCTTGGAAGAAATATCTGCATTTTGAACCAGAAAGCCAATAGTGTTGAGATAAGCATTCCAGCACCAACAGCAGCTGTAATTCTTGAAAACAATCCTAACATTAAGAAAGCCCCAACAACTACTTCTATTACTCCATAAAAGATTGTAAAGAAAATTGTGTTTATTGGAACTCCTAGAGAGCTGGCAACAGCAGCATTTCCTTGAAGATTAATGAATTTATCTACTCCAAAATAAAAGAAAACTAATGCTAAACCTATACGCAATACAAGGATTGCTATATCTGAAAGTGCCTCTTTCTTCATAGTTGTTTACAGAGAAGCGAATTTATAAAATTATCTCGTTTCTTCCTCGGATTTCTCCCCCTTCCCTAACTCACAACTAAACTTCCGATCATACCTCTTTCCGCGTGGCCTGGGACAGTGCACTCAATTCTTATATTACCAGAGCTTGTCGCGATAAATTCTACACTATCAGTAGATCCTGCTGGGATTGTCCTTGTTCCTACCCCAAATGAAGGAATAACCAAGTTATGAATTACCCTTCCAGTATTCTTAAAAGTTATTTTCACAGTATCTCCTTTGTTGGCTTCAATTGTTTTAGGGTTAAACCAAAATTCTCCCCCCTCTACTGTAATCTCAACTACATTACCAGTAGGCTCTACCTGCTCTTGCGAAGATGGCAGAGTTTGAGCTGCATGACTACAGCCATAGATAAACACTGCAAATACAAGCAACCAGATAAAATTCTTTGATTTCATTTTTTCTCTTGTTTTTGATGAACTAGAGCCCCTATTCCAAACGCAATCGAAACAAGCAATATAGCTATTGTATCATCGTAAAGATGTTCTCGAGAAAAAGGATTGATTCCTGCATTCGCTGAGGCAATCCAAAACCCCAAAAGCGTCACTACTCCGAAAATGCCTGCAATAGCAGCAATTCCATGTAAAATTGGTGACCATTTCATAGAAATTTTAAGAAATAGTAATTTAAAAATCTTCTCATTCTATGTCTTATTTAGACAACCTCAATCATTCCTCTAAGAGATGGTATGAGGTGATCATGATAGCCCCAACTTCCTGTTTCTATGAAAGTGAATGAGTATGTTTCATCCATCGCTAGACTTTTGCATGCATCAAAAATGTCTGTTGCCTCGTCTGTTCCACATTTTCCTATACTAGATCCGGGATAACGTGTATGAGTAGGGTGCACATCAGACGCAGGCCAGTGCCCTCTTGAATCTTTATTTATGAAATTTACTGTATCACCAGCATTTATTGTTATGCTTGCTGGCTGAAATCCAGATGAAGTTATTTCTATTGTTACTGTTTTTGCTGTTTCAGGAGATGGTTGTTGCTGTTCTTCTGCTTCTGTCATTTCTTGTGTGCCTGTTCCAGCGCCGGCGTTGTGGCTACAGCCATAAATAAATACTGCAAACACAAGCAACCAGATAAAATTCTTCGATTTCAACTTAACTTACTATAACCTTCATTACAGCCTTTAATCTATTGCTTGCAGGCCAATATGATTTAACTTCAAATGTCTCTGATGCTGTAAACTCTACAGTTGTGCTCGCTCCAGGGAGAACCCTTTTAGTGTCACCCCATACAGATTCAGGACTTCTAAAGTCTAAACCACCATAATAAACACCTACTTGCCATACATTGAATTTTATTTTAACATTTTCTCCATTATTCACATTAATTTCTGTTATCTTATCTCCATTAATGTTGTAAAAGCCTTTATCATCAGCATAGATCGTGAAACTTGTTACTTGAGCTTGCATTTCTTCTTGTTCTTCGCTGATTACTTCCCTCTCTGTTAAAGGAATACTTCTTTCATCTGTCCAGTACTGCATTCCATCTATTATGGCATGTGTCCTGAAGTAAAGCATTCCAGACTCATCAGATCGGGTTGGAGTTATACTTACTGTAAATGTATTTGGGATATCAAAGCTTCCTTGCGCAAAATCTGGAGTTAATTCTGTATAGCCGCTTGCTCCTGGAGTAACATCTGTTCCAAAGCTTCCTGCGTGTGAAGAGTAATCATAATGAACTGCTGTGTGTGGAATAGTTTTTGTCTCGCTTTCAATTCTCCAAGTAATGCTGAAAGTTTCATCAACAATTGCATCAGAAGGAGCATCTGTTACAGTTATTGTAATTGGAGTTTCCATCTCTTCTGGCTGAGCTGCATGACTACAGCCATAAACAACCAAGGATACAAATGCTATAACTAAAAACAAGAAGCCCTTTTTCATAGTCTGTTTAGGGAAAGTGTGTTTAAAAATATTTCTCTGCAAGCAATTTAAACGAAAGATATATAAATAATATTTTCGCTTTTAAATTAGGCTGAGCTAAAAATGGCAGAAGAAGCAACTAAAGATGAAGGAACAATAAAGATTCCTAAGAAGACCTTTTATTTTGTAGTAGGATTTGTTTTGATATTCATAGTAGGATTCGCTTTTGGAAGGCTTACTGGTGGGGGCCCTACAACAGGAGCAGTTCTTGGAGATGGAAATCAACTTCCTCCGCCACCAAACGCAGGAGGGAGAATTTCTGTAAGTGTAGATGATGATCCTTTTTTTGGAGATAAAAATGCTCCAGTAACAATCATTGAATTTTCTGACTTTGAATGTCCTTTTTGCGCAAGATTCCATACACAAACACTTCCTCAAGTTAAAAGCCAGTATGGAGACACAATTAGATTTGTTTATAGAGATCTTCCTTTAAAACAACTTCATGCTTTTGCACAATTAGCAGCAGAGGCAGCAGAGTGTGCAGATGATCAAGACAAGTTCTGGGAATTCCATGACTTACTTTTTGAAAATCAAAGGGCATGGGCAAGTGGAAATGCAAAGAGTAGCTTCAATGATTATGCTCAACAACTTGGCTTAGACACAGCTGAGTTCCGCAGCTGCCTTGACTCTGGTAAGCATACATCAGAAGTTCAGAAAGATCTTCAAGATGGATTTGCAGCAGGAGTAAGCGGAACTCCAACATTCTTTGTCGGAAATGAAAGAGATGGCTATATAAAGTTAGTTGGGGCTCAGCCTTTCTCCGCATTTCAAGCAGCTATTGAAGCGGAATTGAATGCTTAGTTGTTTGGCTAGTTCTCAAAAGGTTGTTCTAGAGTATACAAATTCTTTTTAATGCTCCTTTCTCTAGTAAGTGATGGAAAAGGGGAAGATCATAACATTCGAAGGTGGAGATGGTGTTGGGAAGAAAACTCATGCAGAGATGCTTGTTGAGCGCTTGAAAAAAGAAGGCTATGATGTGGAAACTCTTTCTTTCCCTCGTTATGAGACTCCGACTGGAAAAATTATCAGAGCTTATTTGGATGGAAAATTTGGTTCTCTAAATGAAGTTCCTGTTAAAATAGCCTCTGCTTTTTATACTGCTGATAGGTTAGCCGCACAACAAGAAATTAAGGCCTGGATTGAAGAAGGAAAAATAGTGGTTCTTGATAGATATTTGGAAAGTAATATGGTTTATCAAGCGGCAAAACTGCCTGAAACTGAAAGAATGGAATCAATGGAATGGCTTAAGGATTTTGAAATAAATGAATTTGGAATTCTTCCTAGTGATATTGTTATCTGTCTGACTCTTACAGAAGAGGCTGCGTTAAAGGCCATGGCAGCTGAAAACAGAGAGAAGGATATTCTTGAAGGTAATAGAGATTATCAAATTGAAGTTCACAAAACTTACCATCAAGCAGCAAAACTTTTTGGCTGGAAGACTGTTGACTGCATACCCCAAGGAAAAAGACTGCCAAAAGAAGAAGTTGCTGGGAAAATCTGGGAAGTTGTTAAAGAGAAGTTATCACCTCCCGCTGCTGCCAAAACCCTTTGAACCTCTTTCTGTCTCTGTAAGCTCATCAACTTCTGTAAATGTTACAGGATCAACTTTCGAGAAATGAATCTGAGCAATTCTCTCGCCTTTTGACACAAGGAAATCTTCATTTCCATGATTGATTAAAATGATAAGGAGCTCTCCCCTGTAACCTGAATCAACTGTTCCAGGAGTGTTGAGAATTGTAATGCCATGCTTTGCTGCTAGGCCTGATCTTGGCCTTATTTCCGCATGATAATTCTGAGGCATCTCGATTGCAATCCCTGTTGATACTGATTTTCTCTCTCCTCGCTTTAACATTACCTCTTCTGCTGAATGCAAGTCAAAGGCTGCATCATGCTGGTAAGCCCTTTTAGGTAAAACTGCTCCTTCCCTTAGTTTTTTTACTTTAACCTCTACCATCTTAAGTTTTAAGAAGAAAGATAAATTTATTAATCTTCCCCAATATTGGTACTTGGCATTTAACACTTAGTGAATCCGCAAGCTCTACATACTTCACAACCTTCAGCCATCTCTGTTATGTTGCCGCAATCAGGGCACATGTTGCCTGAAAGATTTCCCACATTTTTTCCTACTTTTTCTTCAGCTTCTGCCAAAGTTGTCTGTTTTTCTAGGTTATGTGCATCTCCTTTTTCATCAATAATTTCCAAAGCCTTTGCAATTCCATCTGCAAGAGAATAAACCCATCCCTTTTCTGTAACTATTGGATTGCTCTTAATTCCTTTTAGCTGATCTGTTATCTCTTTTAGGGGAATATCATGCCTAAAACAAAGGGAAAGTAATCTTCCTATTGCCTCGCTATCCGCAGAAATGTCAGATCCACCTTTACCCACATTAATAAAAGTCTCCCGTGGCCCTTTATCATCATAGTTTAATGTAACAAAAGCAGTTCCTGCCGGAGTTTTTATCCTCACTGTTTTGCCTTCAGCAACTTCCTTCCTATCTCTATCTTCTTTAGATTCCTTTCGCCCCACCTCTAGAACTTGAACGTCTTTACTTCTGTCTCTATAGATTGTAATCCCTTTTAACTTTAATCGCCAAGCATTCATGTAAGCCTTCTTTACGTCTTCCACTTTAGCTTCTTCCGGCATGTTTATTGTCTTGCTTACAGCATTGTCTACATGCTTTTGGAAAGCTGCCTGAATTTTAACATGCTGCTCAGTCGAGACATCAAAAGTTGTTTTGAAAACTCTTCTAATGTCTTCTGGTATTTCTTCTATGCCTGTTAAACCTCCTCGGTTCTGATAAATCTTCTCAAGAATCTCTTTTGAGTAGAATCCTCTTTCTTTTGCAATTCTCTCAAGATGCCTGTTAACATAATAAAGTGACTCTCCACCTCTTATGTTCTTCCTATAAACCATTCCAAACCACGGCTCTATTCCAGAAGAAGTGTCAAAAATCATGCTGATAGTGCCTGTTGGGGCTATTGTAGTTCTTTCACAATTTCTTACTCTATCTTTTACATCTCCCGTATTGTACTTGCTAAGATTGAATGCTGGGAAAACCCCTTTTTCTCTTGCTATCTCCAAAGAAGCTTGTTTTGCCTCATCATTTATGATTTTCATCACAACTTCAGCTACTTGTAATGCCTCTTCACTATCATAAGGAATTCCTAGCTGGATAAGCATGTCTGCAAAACCCATTACTCCTAAACCAATTCTTCTATGTCTAAGAATAGTTTCTTCTACTTGAGGTATAGGACCTTTGTTAGCATCATTCACGTTATCCATGAATCTAATTATCACTCCTGTTACTTCCCTTAATCTCTCTTCATCAATCTCTGCTCTTCCAGCTCTTTTTATAACAAAAACATCTAGATTAATGCTGCCAAGATTGCATGCATCGTATGGATGTAAAGGTTGCTCACCGCATGGGTTGGTTGCTTTTATTGGTCCTACTTTTGGCAAAGGATTGTATTTATTAATCTCATCAAGAAAGATCATTCCAGGGTCTCCTGTACGCCAGGCAAGCCCGCAAATTATGTCCATAACAATGTCTCCCTTTAACTGCACAATTCCTTCTTCGTTTATTCTTCCCACTACTTTGTCTTGGAATGTATCGATAATGTCTTTTCCATTCTTTGCAAGAGTTAAGCTTGGCGGTTTAGGCTTTTGTCCGACTTCTGCTCCTGCTAATCCGCCTTCAATGTTCTTTATACAATGTTTTAAGCTCTCTACCTTAAACTTTTTGCCTTCCCACTCTAAATCAAAGTAACTTTTATTCTCAACAGCCTGCATGAAAGTCTCTGTAGCGCCAACACTTACATTGAAGTTTGTGATTTCTCCCCTTACTGTTTTTGCATAAATGAAGTCAAAAATATCTGGATGAGTTATGTCAAGAATTCCCATGTTTGCTCCTCTTCTGTTTCCACTGTTGATTATCTCTGTTTGCCTGTCATATTGCCTTATGAAAGAAACAACTCCAGATGCGATTCCTTTACTTTTTACAACATAACTACCTCTTGGCCTTAGCTCTGAGAAGTTATATCCTGTTCCCCCACCATGTTTCTGAATTATAGCAGCATTCTTAACTCCCTCATAAATTCCCTCTAAGCTATCTGGAACAGGTAACACATAGCAATTGAAAAGTCCTGTGATTTGGGTTCCAGCATTTGTCCATATTCTTCCTCCTGGAGAGAAAGCTTTTGATGAGATTATCCTGTAGAACTTTTCTGTCCATCTGTCTACTTGCTCTTCAGATGCTCCGTATTTCTTTTCAATTTCTGCAAGCGTTCTGGCTAATCTATAAGATGCTTGCTTTGATGTTTCAATTATATCACCATCATTATTCCTTAGTAAATATTTCTTTGCAAAAGTCCATTTCGCATTCTCACTTAGCCTCTCTTCGAAGTCATCTTTAATGACATAAGAAGGAACTTCAAGTCTTACTCCAAAGTACTTTGCAATTTCCTCTTCGCTTTTACCCTCAACGATTAATCTCTTTCCATCCATTTTACATAATTTTCTGGATTAACTCCTTAAACTCGGGTTTTGTTGTAGATCCATTCTTCCTGGCAACTTCTTTTCCCTGTTTCATGAAAAGAATTGTTGGTAGAGATGTGATATTATATTTTCCAGCAAATTCACTCTTCTTGCCAATATCAATCTCACAGAATTTTATCTTTTTTCCAAATTCTTCTTCAAGCTCTTCAATTGTTCTAGAAACAGCTTTGCAAGATCCACACCATTCAGCGTGAAAGTCAATAACAACTGGTGTATTTTCTTTCAAAACCTCCTTCTCAAAATTTTTTTCATCCAAACTCAACATCTTAAAGTCCTCTTATTTCTTTCTTGAGTTCTCCAATGTCTTTAAACTCTTTGTACACTGAGGCAAATCTTACATAAGCGATATCATCAAGCTTCTTCAGTCTCTTCATTACTATCTCTCCTATTACTGTTGAAGGTACCTCTACACTCTCTCTCTTTTTTAATCTTGCCTCAATTTCTTCGCAGATATTATCTATCTTCTCTCTGCTGATAGGCCTTTTCTCACATGCTTTTAAAATACCTGCCTTTAATTTTTCAAGGTTGAAAGGCTCTCCTCTGCCATCTTTTTTTGTAACAGTTAGATCCGTTTTCTCTACTCTCTCATATGTTGTGAATCTTTTCTTGCATTCAAGGCATTCTCTCCTTCTCCTAGTTGTCTCTTCTGCCTCTCTACTGTCTATGACCTTTAATTCTTGGCCTTTACAATATGGACAGCGCATCTTCCTAAACTCCTGCCATTTTTATCATTTCTGAATGAACACAATATGTAGTGTCTTTATTAACCTCTTCCTACCAAATGTTGTATTTTAAAGAGCAAGAGGTATATAAAGATTATGGCAACAAAAAGCATACTTTCTAGTCTTCATACAATATATTGTAAAAGCAAGAGTGTTTTATTAAATGGGCTATATCAGTAAAAATCCGCGATTAGGGAGCAAGTTTATAGGAATCTTTCTCTCTTGGACACAATATATTGTGTTATCTATTTACAACCTTGATAGAATCTTCAAGAATATCTAAGCCGAGATCTGCCTCTGCTTTTGTGAGGATAAGGGGAGGCGACAAGCGGATTGCACTCTTACCAGCAGGCAGCAAGAGAAGGCCTTTTTCACTTGACTTACACAGAATTTTCTTTCTCTCAGCAACTCCAGGCTTCTTTGTCTTCTCATCCTTAACAAACTCAACTCCCATCATCAATCCAATGCCTCTAACATCTCCGATTATCTTGTATTTATCTTTCATTTCTATAAGCCTTTTTTTCATGTGCATGCCAATCTTTTTAGCATTTTCTCCAAGTTTTCTTTTTTTCATGTAGTTAAGAGTAGCTATCCCTCCAGCGCAAGCCAACAAATTCCCACCAAAAGTATTGGCATGAGCTCCAGGAGGCCAGCTCATTATTTTTTGTGAGGCAAGTGTAGCTCCAAGTGGAACTCCTCCACCAATAGCTTTACTTAAGCTTACAATGTCTGCTTTTACTCCAAAGTTTTCAATTGCAAGAAACTTTCCAGTTCGGTAGCAGCCTGATTGAACTTCATCTGTACAGAGCAATGCGTTATATTTATCAGCAACTTCCCTTACTCCCTTCACAAATTCTTTTGGAGGAACAATATAGCCAGGCTCTCCTGCGATTGGTTCAAGAAAAATCGCGGCAGCATTTCCTTTACAAGCTCTTATTGTCTTCTCCAACTCATAGATATAATCATTTACACATTCTTTACTGTCATGCTCATGTTGCTTTCCAAAAGGGCATCTGTAACAATAAGGGTAAGGAGCATGCCTAACATCAAGGAAAGGTCCTTGCCTCTCTTTCTGAATAGGCATAGCATCTGTTAAACTTAAAGAACCCATTGTCCTTCCATGAAATGAAGGAGAGAATGCTACAAGTGCGCTTTTTTTTGTGTGCCACCTTGCCAACTTAATGGCCGCTTCAACACTCTCTGTTCCACTGTTGCTTAGGAAGGCTCTGTTAAGGTGTTTCGGAACAAATTTAAGAAGCGTTTCAACAAATTTCACAGGTAACTCATTATAGAAGTCAGGAAAGCCAGCATGCAGGCCTTTTTTGAGTTGTTGCTGAATTGCTTTTACAACATCGGGATTTGTATGCCCAACATTTGCAACAGCAACTGCAGCTGCAAAGTCTAAATACCTATTACCTTCGATATCCCAAACATAAACTCCTTTTGCTTTTTGCCAGACAAAGTCGAATTCTCGAGTCATGCTCGGAGAAATTACTTTTCTATCTCGCCTGATTACTGCAAAGCTCTTCTTGCCAGGCTTTTTGCAGATAAATTTCTCTTTCATTCTCCTCTTTCAGAAAGATAAGAAGAAGGATGTTTTAAAGTTTTTCTTTAATCTTTTCTAAGAAAAATCAAACTTTACCCTTTGCTTTTAACTTTTGAAGCCAACCTATCATTTCTGAAGGGATTACTATGGTGGTGTTCTGCTCTTTCGCAATTTCTGATAATGTTTCAAGGTATCTCAAATGAATTGGTTCTGTTCCAAGAATTTTTCCTGCCTCTTTAAGCTTCCCAGCAGCCTGAAATTCTCCTTGTGCTAAGAGAATTTTAGCTCTCCTTACTCTCTCGGCTTCGGCTTCTCGTGCAATAGCCCGCTGCATATCTTTTGGAATCTCAACATGCTTAACTTCTACTATGGAAACTTTAATTCCCCAAGGATTTGTAGCTTCATCAATAATCTTGTGCAAAGCTTCATTTATCCTCTCTCGCTCTCCAAGAATCTCATCAAGAGTAGACTTTCCTACAATGCTTCTTATGGTGGTTTGAGCTATCTGAGAAGTAGCCTTAACAAAATCCTCAATCTGGATTATTGCCTTCTCAGGATCAAATATCTTAAAGTATAAAACAGCATCAACCAACACACTTACATTGTCTTTTGTGATAACATCTTGTTCAGGGATATCCATTGTAACAGTCCTCAACTCAACCCTTTCCATTCTGTCGATGAAAGGAATTAAAAGAAATAATCCTGGCCCTCTGACTCCTGTAAATCTTCCCAGTCTAAAAATTACTCCTCTTTCATACTCTCGAGTGATCTTCACAGCCATGCTTAAAAGAATTAATCCAAAAAATATAATTCCAAACCATAAAACTAAGCCAGGCATTTTTCTCTTTTTTAATTCACTATCAAGGTATTCCCCCTAACACCTTTAACCTTAACACTAGAACCTTTTTTAAATGTTTTCCTTGCATCTGCTTCAGCCGTCCAAATTTCCCCTTCTAGTTTAACTAAACCCTTTGGCTTTAAAGATTCTATAACTAAGGCCTTCATTCCGATTAACCTCCCTTTACCGCTTACTACTGGTCTTTTTCTGACCTTAGCAACCTTTGTAGCAACAAGTATAAAGAATGCAGCAGCTGCAATTGCCAAGCCGAGCACAAATGTATTTATCGCAGAGAATAATTCCTTTCTAAGTAAAGGTTCAGTATCTATTGTAAAGATTCCAATGAGCAAGGCTATAGCTCCCGCTACTCCATAAACGCTTATCCCTGGATTAAGGAGCTCAATAATAATTAATCCTACTCCTAGCAAAATAAGAATTAGGCCAAGAACACTAAAAGATATACTACCAATTCCCCACAAGCCAATGGCGAGTGCAATCACTCCAACAGGAGCAGTTATTTCTATACTTCCAGTATAAAATCCAAAAAACAATGCAAGAATGCCAAGTGAAAGCAGAAGAGAAGCTAATTGTGGATTTGAGATTAAAGAGAAAAATTTATTTATGAACCCCCGTTCAACAATTTTGGTTTCTGAAATTTCAAACTTCTCCAAGATTTCTTCTAAGGTGACTGCAGTAAAATCAATAACTCCCTTTTCAAGAGCTTCTTTTCCTGTTAATGCAAGATTCTCAGAAACAAATTTTTCAGTTATATTGGCAGGCCTTTTTCTCTGTTCAGATATCCCTCTTATCCATGACGTTGATGCTTTCACAATCTTCTCGTCGGCCGGAATAGGCTGGGCAGCTCCAATAGAAGCACTAGGGTGAACAACAGCAGTGTCCGCAGCAAGAAGAATGTAAGTGCCAGCTGAAAAAGCCCATCCTCCACTCTTGTAGATGTAAACAATGCTTCTAACTTCAGAATTTAAAAGTAAATCCACAATTTTTTGAGTTGGTTTCAGCAAGCCACCTTCAGTGTTAAGCTTAATGATGATAAAAGCCGCATCATTCTTTTCAGCTTGCTCCATTACACCCTTAACATACTCAAAGGTGCCAGAATTTATCGTGTCGTCTATCTCAGCAATGTAGGCTGTTTCTCCTGATGCAAGGGTAGAAAAAAGTAAGGGTAAAATAAAAAGTAAGATTATTTTTTTCATTCCTTTATGAGGAAATTCAGATATAAAAAGCTTACTTCTACTATTTCAACAACCAAATTAGAATAGCTTTTTCCATATGTAATCTATTCTCCGCCTGATCAAAAACAACACTTCTTTTGCTATCAATAACATCTGCTGTAACTTCCATTCCTCTTTGTGCAGGCAAGCAGTGCATGAAAATGGCCTTGCCAGCAGCCTTCATTACTTTGCTGTTAACTTGAAACTTTTTCAAAACAGCAGCCCTCTTTCTTTGCTGACTTTTAGGAATGTGATAAGACATCCAGCTGTCTGTGTAAACAATATCTGAGTTTGTAGTATGTTTTATGTCAGAAGTGATAATAAGTTTAGTAGCATTATGTCTTGCTTCTCTTCTTGCAATATCACTTACTTGAACTCGGGGTCTAAACTCACTCTTGTCTGGACAGAAAACAGTTAGATGCATTCCAACTTTCGGGAGAGCGAAAAGTAAAGAGTGAGTAACATTGTTATTAGCGTCTCCAAAATAACTTAGCTTGAGCCCCTTTAGTTTTCCAAACTTTTCTTTTATTGTCAGCAAGTCAGAAAGCACTTGACATGGATGAGAGAAGTTTGTGAGGCCATTTATTACGGGTACAGAAGCATTAGCAGCCAGCTTTTCCAAAGTAGAATGTTCAAACAGCCTAGCCATAATCACATCAACATAACGCGAAACAACTTTTGCAGTATCTTCTATGTTCTCTTTCCCTTTTTCAAGCGGAGAAGTTGTTAAATCATAATAAATTGCGTGCACTCCAAGTTGGAGCATGGCAACTTCAAAACTTAATCTTGTTCTTAGAGAAGGCTTTTCAAAAAGCATCAAAAGAACTTTGTTATGCAGCCTTTTCTCAAACTTCCTTGGGTTCTTCTTGATTTTTATAGCCAAATCTATAAGACTTAGAATTTCTTTTCCGCTTACTTCTTCTAGTGAAAGTAGATGTTTCATCTTCTAATTTTTTTAAGGAAGTTATCTAATACATTTGCAATAGTGGGTTTGCCTATCTCTTCCACTTCATAATTTACTTTGACTGCTGGCTTGTTCAGTTTGAGAACTCTTCTTAAATCAACAGGAGTGCCGATAATAACAACATCTGCCTTTGCTCTGTTTATTGTTTCTTGGAGCTCTGCGATCTGCTTCTTGCCATAACCTATTGCAGGAAGAATGTTGCTTAAATGCTTCCATTTCTCGAAAACTTTCTTTATACTTCCTACCGCATAAGGTCTTGGATCTATAAGTTTTCCTCCATAAGCCTTTGCTACAAGCGCAGCTGCACCAAATGACATACCTCCATGAGTTGTTGTGGGGCCATCCTCTATGGCAAGGACTCTTTTGCCTCTTATTTGGACTTCTTTTCCTCCGTCAATAATTATCTTTCTCATATCTGCCATAATGACTTTTGCTTTTGGATTGTATTTCTTGATGTTATTACGAATAGTCTCAATCTCTCTTTTTGTCGCTGTTCTGACTTTGTTTATTATTATTACATCTGCTGTCATGAAGTTTGTAAAGCCAGGATAGTAAGTTGTTTCATGACCAGCTCTTCTTGCATCTGCAAGAACAATCTGTAAATCTGGCTTGATGAAAGCCAGATCATTATTACCACCATCCCATAAAATAATGTCAGCTTCTTTTTCCGCTCTTCTTAGGATTTCCTCGTAATCTATGCCAGCGTATACAATAAAGCCATTGTTGATATGTGGCTCATACTCTTCAGCTTCTTCAAAAGTGCATTTATATTTTTTCAGATCAGAAATCTTCTTGAATCTCTGTACTGCTTGCATCTTTAAATTGCCATAAGGCATTGGA
This sequence comes from Nanobdellota archaeon, assembly GCA_022572525.1. Classification (GTDB taxonomy): domain Archaea; phylum Nanobdellota; class Nanobdellia; order Pacearchaeales; family UBA12030; genus JACZVS01. The sequence goes on along the minus strand of JACZVS010000004.1, from coordinate 924 downwards.
TGTCTGATTATCGCGATTTTGTAACCTTTCTTTTTCAAATGTAAAGAGACTTTCCTTGTTGTTGGACTTTTGCCAGCCCCTGTTC
>JACZVS010000004.1:0-829 GCA_022572525.1 Nanobdellota archaeon | reverse complement strand
GTTCTTACTGCAGTTATTGCAATTACTGGCTTTTTGCTTTGTAGAAGTGTGTGCTCTAGACCCATTAGCCTAAAGTCAGCCCCTGTTGCTAATACAAGCGCAGCCTTTTCCATGACTTCCTGATTGGATATATCAGAATAAGAAAAAACAACTTCATCTACTTTGAACTTTTTTATAAGTTCAGAAAGCCTTTCTTCGGGGTAGATTTTAATTCCTTTCCGGTAAAGCTTGCCAGATAAGCTTGGAGGATAAACCCTCTTCGAAATGTAAGGAATTTGTGTAGCAGTGAAGGCAACAACTTCATATGCCTTATTGTTGCGAAAGAAAACATTGAAGTTATGGAAATCTCTTCCAGCAGCTCCCATTATGATAACTCTCTGTCTGGCTTTCATATTCCCCCTTTGATTAATACTTCACAGGGTAGAGTTATTTAAATTTTTCGCCAAGTCACTTTACTGTAAACCCTCTTGTGATTATAGTGCCCTCTTTTTGATGCAAAGCTTTGCTTAACTTTTCCGGGCTTGTGATGATCACAACTCCATTAACCTTCTTTAGGTAATTTATTGCTGCTTGAATCTTTGGCCCCATGCTGCCTTCTCCGAAATGGCCATCCTTCATATACTGCTTAGCCTGCCTTACTGTTATTCTCCTCAAAGGCTTCTGTTGCCTTTTCTTAAAGTTGAGATAAGCGCAAGGCACATCTGTAAGAATGAGGAAAAGATCTGCCTTAATGTCTGATGCTAGAACTGCAGATGCAAGATCTTTATCAATAACAGCTTCAATTCCTTTTAATTTGCCTCTCTCCTCAACAACAGGAATCCCTCCTCCA
>JACZVS010000065.1 GCA_022572525.1 Nanobdellota archaeon | reverse complement strand
GGAGATGAGAAGGATGTTTATAAAAGTTTTCCTAAAACAGCATAATAGAGATGATAACTTATCTTAAAATTTTTACGCGGAATTTAATATAGCACACACCTCTGTTACAAACTCTTCTATACCTAATGGAATTTTAGCACCGTGGGGATAAGCTTCCTTTAAAGGACCAGCATAATTTGGAGCTACAACATCTAAGCGTAGTGGCATAATCTGCGTCGAAGAAATTATCCCGTTTTCCTGGTTTGGATTGCTGCCATCTGGAAAGGAGTAAAGTGAAAATCCATTAGCTCTATCTTCGTGGCCCAAATTTACAAACTCCATACACTCTCCCCTTAAGTAAGTACCTAAAGTAACACAATCCGCCTTCCCTTCTTCTAATCTTATAGCATCCCCAGATTCAACTTCACTCGCTCTTTCATATTGTAAAAATAGGCCACTATCTTTTATGGCAGTTCTTAATAACTTCACATAAGAAATTGGCTGAAGTCCTTCTTCTCCCACCCTTACAAGTCTACCTGCAATTGGGACACCTGTTTCTACCCAAGCATCTTCAAATGCAATGCCTGCCTCACTTAGTTTTGCCTCTAACAAATCTTCAAGTAATGTTGTATCATAGAAAAGGTGTACTTTACCTGTTCTTTCAGATTCGGATATCAGGGCCTTTTTCTTCATGTCGGTAGATAATATCAAAAAACTTATAAACATTAGTAAAATATAAAAAACATAATTTTTACCTTGTAGATCTCTTCCACAAGATAATTATCAGTGCTACTATAACAATTAGAACCATAAGCAATAGCAAAACAAGCCATAATGGCCCGATTTTTCCTCTTCCCCCATAAATCAGACATCAAAAGGTTTATATATTTCTATAGCCTTTAAGAACTAAGAAAAATTGGGGAAAGAGGGTCCTAATGCTGACAATATCTCTAATATTGATTCCTAAATGAATTTAATAAATTAATTAGTTAGATTCCAATCTAGACGATGAAAGGCGAAAAGAAGGAAGAGGAATTTGTTAAGGTATGTCCCAAATGTAGTTCTCTTGACTTAAAAGCTGATCTTACGATGGCTTTTCTTGGAGAGACATCGACACTCACCTGTAATGGTTGCGGTTATACAAATACTTTCTTTCCCGAAGTAGAAGTAGGCAAGGTTAAAGACTTCATGAAAAGATAAGATAAGTTTTTAATATCTTTTTCTGTAAGAGTTTGATGGCAACTGAAGAGCAGATTGAGAAATGGAGAGAGGCAGGAAAGATTGCTTCTGAAGTTAAAAAGTTTGCGAGAAGCAAGGCAAAGAAAGGCATCTCAATCGTAGAGCTGGCTGATACTATCGAAGCTAGAATTGCTGAACTTGGAGGCAAACCATCTTTTCCTGTAAACATTGGAATAAATGAAAAGGCCGCTCATTACACTCCCTTCCATGATGACAAAACAGTTCTTGGAGAAGATCTTGTTAAGATAGATCAGGGAGTTGCTCTAGATGGATTCCCAACAGATACTGCTTTTACGCTCGATCTCACATCTGACAAAAGGCACGCAAAGATCATAGAGGTAACAGAAAAAGCTTTGAAAGAAGCAATAAAACTTGCAAGGCCTGGCACCCCAGTAAGGGAAATCGGCGGTAAAGTGCATGAAGTTATTACAGCTGCAGGATTTTCTCCAATTAGAAATCTAAGTGGCCATGAAATCATGCGGAACAAGATTCATGCTGGCCTGAGTATTCCAAATTATGATAATGGAAATGGATCTAAGCTCGAAGAAAACATGATAATAGCGTTAGAACCTTTTGCGACAACAGGAGAAGGTCTTGTTAAAGAAGGCAAGGAAAGTGGAGACTTTGCCTTGATCGAGAAAAAGCCAATAAGAGATGCACGTGCAAGAGAAGTTTTTATATTTATTGAAAAAGAGTTCTCAACTCTGCCATTTGCAGGCCGTTGGATTTACAAGAAATTTGGTCGGAGAGGATTACACTCTCTAAGGCTACTTGTAAGAGAAGGTGCTGTCAGAAACTACAATGAATTAATAGAAGTTAGCAAACAACCAACAACACACTTCGAGCAAACAATTCTTGTCAAGGATAAGCCTGAAGTTCTGACAGAATAATCACTTGAGTATTTTTCTAAACGAGTAAAGCGTTATGCTTACAAGAACAATAAAGAGTGCAATTGCAACAGCAAATCCTCTCAAGATTGCTGGATCACCCCAGCCACTTAACATTAATGCTCTTACACCCTCTATAATATAAGTTACAGGATTATATGAAACAAGTGTAGCAAATGTTTCAGGCATGAATTCTCTTGGCATCTGTCCTGTTGTGATGTAAAGGAATGGAAAACCTATTATAAACAAAGATTGAACAAGTCTCGGGTTTTTTGTTCTCAGTGCTAAAATCATGCTGAGATTACTCCAAGCCATTGCAAAAAGAACTAACATAACAAACATTGCCATGATACCGAGAAAACCAGTTTCAGGTCTAACATCTGTGAATATGAAGATAAATATGAAGACTATGAGTCCCTGCATTGTTGCCTGAACAGCAACTTCTGTTAGTTTTCCAAATATGATTGCTAATTTGTTTATAGGCATGATAACAAGCTTATTGAAATAACCTGAGGATATGTCAACAACTAATTCTATTCCTGCATTTCCTGCTCCAAAGAAAATAGACATGAAGATTGCGAGTGGTGCTATAAATAATAGATAAGATTCTGCTGGAAAGTTAGGCAGTAAGGCAACAGCAGAAAATGCTTGAGAACCAACCCAGAAAAAGAACAAAGGCATGAGAAGTGAAGGTACTAAAGCAAGCCAGGGCCTCCAGATTTGTTTGATGTTTCTGATTGCCAGATAATACCAATCTGAAAAAAAGTGTCTTGCATTCATTTTATCTTCCCCTTAATCGTGCATACGGATCTGTGGCTCTAAGGTTAAGTTCTGCCTCCTGGAAAGAATGACCAGCAATTTTAAGAAATACTTCCTCTAAGTTCTTTACTTTAAATTTCCTCTCGAGCTGCTTTGGAGAGCCTTCTGCAACAATTTTTCCTCTATCGATAATTGCGATTCTCTCGCATAAAGCTTCTGCTTCATCCATTGCATGTGTTGTGAGAAGGATTGTCATGCCTTCTTTGTTCAGCTGCCTGAGATGTCCCCAGATAAGTCGTTTGGCATGAGGATCTAATCCAGTTGTTGGCTCGTCAAGAAAAAGAACTTTTGGCCTATGTAAAAGTGAGAGTGCAAGATCAAAACGTCTTCGCATCCCTCCGGAATATGTAGAGGTGTATCTATCAGCAACCCTCTCTAGTTCAACAAGCTTGAGCAGTTTCTTGATCTGGCTGTCTATCTCTTGCTTTGGCATATGGTACAAACGGCCATGCAATTGCATCATTTCTCTTGCTGTTGCTGTTTCATCTAATCCAACTTCCTGCATTGCAAAACCAATTTTATGATAAACCTCATTTGCCTTTTCAGAAACTTCGAGACCTGCAATCTTTGCTGAGCCACTTGTTTTTTTAACAAGATTAGCAAGCATGTTAATTGTTGTAGTCTTCCCAGCCCCATTAGGTCCTAAAAAACCGAAGAATTCTCCCTCTTTAACTGAAAAGGTGATACCATTTACAGCTTTAATCTTTTTGCCGTAAATCTTTACAAGATTTTTCACCTCTATAATTTTATTATTGCTTACCATAAAAAATTCCCCTTTTATTTAATACACAAAACTAGTTTTAAAAGACTTTTGTTGCAATATAATAAAAAGAAAAAG
>JACZVS010000064.1 GCA_022572525.1 Nanobdellota archaeon | reverse complement strand
AAAGCTGCAATCTGCGGTTCACTTGAATTCTTAAGTATCACTTCAAAGAAAGGCATCTCTTTGTAGATCTTTCTCTGTTAGCTGTGAGTGGCTCTTCCAATCTTCTTTGCGAGTTCTTTCCTTCTCAAATTCTTTTGCTTTGCAATCCAGATCTTCAGAAGCCTGCTAAGTCTCTTGTAGGTAACATACTTTTTTCTTTCTCCTGTCTTTGCAGCTGTTATTCCAGCGGTTGCTAATACTGCTATGTATACTAGGAAGCGCCAATGTTGCCTTCTTATGATCCTTCTCCTGAAAATGTCTGCTTTGCTTAATCTTTTGTAGGCCTCTTCAAGATCTCTTCCACTGTACTCTAAAGGAAGATTTTCGTCTAACCAGAGCAGGCATTCATCAAGAGGCAAATTAACATTATCGAATGCTCCTAATGATTCCCCTGCATTTTTGCTTTTGAAAATTAATGCAAGAGCATTGAAAATGCTTTCCTCTTTGTCTCTTTCCCCCAGCGAAGAAATATGCTTTCCTTCTATCTTACTTAAAAAGGCAAGGCTTTGCAAGTCATTTATTGCAGCTCTTGCATCTCCTCTTGCTTTGATTGAGATCGCTTCGCATATTTCTGTATTTACTCTTAAACCTTCTCTCTCACAAATCCTCCTTAAAATGCTGCTGATATCTGTGTAGTTTAACTTGTTTAGAGGAATCTGTAACACTTTTCTTCTTAACTCATTGAGTTTTTTGTCCCAAAGATTGTTCGCTGCAAAAACAATTGGCCATTTTGTCCCCTCTATCAAAGAAATTATGGCTGCAAGGCCTCCCCTATCAAGGCCTGTAAATGCATCTGCTTCATCAATGAATATGATGTTTCCTTTCCCAAAAAGGCTATGCTGCTGAGTTGCTGGTGCAAGAAGAGACTTAATACCCTCTTTGTCTCTTAACTTTGAGGCATTAAATTCTATGACTCCGTAATCAACTTCTTTTGCAATAGTATACACAATAGAATTCTTCCCTGTTCCACTTGGCGAGTAGATTAACGCCGCCTTTTTTTCTTGATTCTTGAAATTCTTTATGAAATCTTCTAGAAGCTTAACTGCAAGTTCTTGAGCGATGACCTCTCCTAGAGACTTTGGTCTGTACTTTTCAGCCCACATTTTCCTTATTTTTTCCAGAAACAACAAAAGATGCAAGCAGCGCTTCTAATTGGAGAAATTCATCACTTCCTTCCACAATCCTGAACTCTGTCTCGCCAATTTTTTCTGTAAGGGTAACTTTTTGTTTATCTTCTATTGGCAAACCCCAAATCTCTTTTTGAATCGCTTTTATGATATCAAGGCCACTTAGGCCACTTTTCAGCATCACATCAAGAAGCAAATTACGGGCATTTATGAAATTTCCACTAAGGGCAATCTCTATCACTTTTGAGATTTCTTGCGGATTAGCCTCTGCAACTATTTCGTAGATTGTTTTTTCGTCAACCTTTTTGCTAACTGAGGATGTTGCTTGTAAGATGTTTATAAGCCTTCTACAGTCTCCTCCAGTTATTCTGTATAGGGCATCTACTCCTTTATCATCAATCTGCAGAGTTTCTCTTTTTGATATCTTATTTACAATTTCAGAAATGTCTTCCTTACTTAGAAGCTTAAAACGAAAAATACTACATCTGCTTTGAATAGGATCTATGATTTTGCTACTGTAGTTGCAGCTAAGAATAAAGCGGCATGTTTGAGTATACATCTCCATCGTCCTCCTTAAAGCTTGTTGAGCTTCTCTTGTTAATGCATCGCTCTCATCTAAGAACAAAATTTTGAACGGAACTTTTCCAATAGATTTTGTTCTTGCAAAATTCTTCACTTTATTTCTCACAACATCTATTCCTCTTTCATCAGATGCATTGAGCTCAAGATAGTTAGCCCTCCAAGAGTCTCCAAAAAGCTGCTTTGCAATAACAAGTGCCAGTGTTGACTTTCCTGTTCCAGCAGGCCCTGCAAACATAAGATGAGGCATATTTTGTTGTCTTACAAATGCCTTTGCTCTTTCAATAATCTCTTTTTGACCTTTAATCTCCTCAAAAGTAGAAGGTCTATACTTTTCAGTCCAGATCATACTATCGATAACCATTAGCATTTAAAGTGTAAATTTTTTATAAATCTTACTAAAATTTCCGAATCTCGCATTAATTTTATAAAATACGCTACTCTGAATTGTGTAGGTTAATTTTTGCGTAAAGCAAGCAGGAGAGAAAGATATTTAAGCTTCTTTTCATACTGTAGGTTAATTAATCTAGCCAGTTTCACAACCAATCTTTAAAAAAAGGGGGAGTTGTCTTACAAATTGGTTCATAAGAAGTATATTAAAAGAGGGGGCAAGACATTTGGACCTTATTACTATAAGACTTACCGAGAGGGAGACAAAGTAAAGACAATTTACATCGGAAGAACTCTAAGTAAAGAGAAGTCTTTGGGTATAGGAAAACAAAGAAAGCAAGCGGCAAGATCTGAAAGAAGTTACCCTACATCGCATCCAGCAAAGATTCTTTTAATTATCTTTTTCATCTTGATTGGAATATCTCCGTTGATCTTTTTAAGCGAGGTTAGGGAAGTGGACTTAGCTTCATTCTTTACAGGAAAATTATCAACAGATGTTGTAGAATTAGAAGCAGTAAGTAAGGAAATAGGAAGGGCTCAAATTAAGGAAGTTGGCGCTGTAATAAGGGCTTTTAATTTGAACGAATATGATTACGAAGCTACAAATGGAATCTACAAAGTTTACTTCAAGAGGAAACTTGACGAAAAGGATGCAATAAAATTCCTAAAAGATGATGCAGTCATAACTATTCAACCCCTTGGCTTGCGATACATTAGCGAGATAGGTTATGCCCAGCCAATAAGAAATGTAAATCCTTTAGCAGAAGTTGAAGTGAATGGCAACAAAATTACATACCTTGATGCTTTCGGAGAAGGAATTGATTTGGTTTACACTGCAATGCCCTTAATGCTTAAGGAAAAAATAGTAATAAGGGATTCTTCAATTTTATTTGAGCCAGATCCAAGAATATTGCAGAATTCCCCAATGCTAGAAATAGGATTTGTAACAAATCATAACCTTGAAGTTTACTTTGAGGGTCAGAAATGGGATAAGAACAGCAGGAAAGTTACCAGCGAGAATATCAACTTCAAATCTGTTGAGGAGAGGAGAAAAGGACTTTTCGGGGTTGAAAGAACAGAGAAAGATGCTTTTGATTTTGAGAAGCCATTCTCTCTAGATGCAGGAGGAATAAGAAGAGCTTTGGAGTATGAGTTGAAAAAGAGTGGAGAAAGCCTTTTTGTTTCTGTAAGAATCCCCTATGAGGTTATCCAGGATACCTCTTTCCCTCTTGTCATAGACCCTTCAATTTCTGTTTCCGAAGAAGCAATCCCTATTCCAGAACCTCCTGTTAATGCAGAATATACTGCAAACAGCATTATAATTTGTGATGGCAATAAATGCAATCAACAACTCTTCCTGAATCAAATTGCCCTTAAGAATGAGCAAGGGATTTACAGGCCATTCAGAGAAGTTGTAAAAATGACAACAGAGAACGACTTACTAAAGATTGAATGGAATGGTAAAAGTATAACATTTGCTCCATTCATACAACATGGAAATAAAAAGTATAGGAAGGAATTCAATGGAAACCTGATTATAGGAAATGAAGCTAAAGTACCTGGAATTCCTACAGAAATTTCTGTTAAAAATAAGCGTAAGAATAAAACTTTCTCTTACAAATATGATCTAGGGTTCTCAAATCTTGGTAATTATAAGA
>JACZVS010000063.1 GCA_022572525.1 Nanobdellota archaeon | reverse complement strand
AATTTTGTATGCAAGCGAAAAACAGAGAGCAGTAATTCTTGGAAGAATAATGCAGAATATTAAGCTTTGTAGAAAATATAAAGTTGGCATGCTTCTTGCAACATTTGCTTCTTCCTTACTTGAAATGCGTGCAGTTCAGGATTTGATAGCCTTTGCTCAGGCTATTGGAATGACTCCTGTTGAAGCCAAAAAATCTCTAAGCATGGCAGCAGAGATTGTCAGGAGAAATAAGGAAAAGAAAAAGCCGGAATATGTTGCTGAAGGTATCCGCATCTTAAAATGAAAGTTCAACTTACAAATGTAATAGTGATTTTGATCGGGGCTATATTGGTTGTAGTTGTTTTAGTTATCCAACCACCTCCTCTGCCTACTCCTCAAGAAGAAGTCAAAGCTTGTAGTGCTGATTCAGAATGCGCAAAAGTTCAAACTACTTGCTGTCCTTGTAGTATGGGGGGAGAAGAAGTTTGCGTGCCAGCTCTTAATGCCTCTCTTTACCAACCAAAAGACTGTACTGATGATATAATTTGTATAGCTCTTTATAATTGCAAGATTGAGACATGCAGATGCCAAGATGGAAATTGTGAGGCGGTTTTCCAAGAAGTTCCACGCTTTGCTTAGTTAAATTTAAAAGAAATACATTCTGAGATATGATATGCTGCCCCCTTCACTTAGAGAAAAAAGGCATTATTTAGCCATACAAATTCTTAGTATTGGCAAGCCCCAGTTTAAAGAAGTTAAAAAAGAGCTTGAAAGCGTTGTGAGCAGCTTTCTAGGCTCTCAAGAAGCTGCAAAAGCAGGCTTGCAAATCCTTGAACTTAACCGTACAGAGAAAATGCATGACCTTTTTGTGATGCGAGGAATTTTGAGTGTAAATAGAAAGAGTGTGCTAAATGTAAAAGCAGCTCTTACCTTACTCAAAGATATTGCTGGAAATAGAGCTTCTTGCCGCGTAAAAGGGGTAAGTGGAACTATCAAGAGATTGAGGGAAAAGTTTTTAAGCTGAGATTTCCTAAGCGAACAAGAGCTGGAGAAAAAAGGAAAAGATTTTTATACGCTTTCCCATTTAAGGGAAAAAAGGGATAAAAAAAAATGGAAATGCCGTTACAACATCAAATAATGGGTTACGATAGAGTTGCTAGTATGTTTTCTCCAGAGGGCAGGCTGCTTCAAGTCGAGTATGCAGAAAAAATGGTTAAGAAGGGCTTTGCCTCTATTGGTCTGATCTGCTCAGATGGAGTTGTCATAGTTGCTAACAAAAAGACCTATGATAAGCTGGCTTTGCCTGAAACTGTTAAGATATTTGAAGTAGATTCTCATATAGCAGCTACTGGAAGTGGCATGCTTTCTGATGCCAGAGTATTAATTGATAGAGCACAATTAAATGCTCAGCAGCATCGAGTAACTTATGATGAAGCAATTGATGTTGAGAGTATTGTGAAAGAAATAGCAGACCTAAAACAGATGACTACTCAGTTTGGTGGAGCAAGGCCTTTCGGAGTCTTTATTATAATAACAGGAATAAATCCTGATGGTGTGAAAAAACTTTATGTGACAGATGTTGCAGGAAATTACTTTGCATACAAGGCTACTGCGATTGGAGAGAATGACAAAGAAATAAAGGATGAATTGGAGAAGAGGTATAAAGATGAAATAAGTGTAGATGATGGAATTAAACTTTGCCTTGACATTTTAAAGAAGGTGCTCAAAAAGCAGTTTGACATCAGAAGGATAGATGGTTCCTGCATTAGATCAAAAGATAAAAAATTTATGCGTTTATCTCAAGAAGCATTAAAGAGATACGCAAAATAACAATTGAATCAGAATTCATAATCAAAACTATTAAAATTTTTATTCTGCAAATATGGCAGAAGTGGTAGCTAAACTGAGACAAGGAAACAAAGAGTTTGAGATTCTTGTAGATCTCGATAAAGCGATGGAATTTAAGCAGGGCAAAGGAGATATTACAGAGGTCTTAGCTATTGATACGATCTATACAGATTCTAAGAAAGGTTTGCATGCAAGCGAAGATGATCTGAAAAAAGCATTTAAGACAGCAGATCCTTATGAAGTTGCCGCTCAAATTATTAAGAAAGGAGTTGTACAGCTAACAGCAGAATACAGAAAAAAGCTTAGAGATGCAAAAGTTAAGCAAGTTGTTACCTTCTTAGCAAGAAATTGCATTGATCCTAAAACAAATCTACCTCACCCCCCTCAGAGAATAGAGAATGCAATCTCAGAAGTTGGAGTTAAGATCGATGAATTTAAGTCGGTGGAGGAGCAAGTTAATAACATCATTAAAGATTTACAGAAAGTTTTGCCAATTAAAATTGAGTTTAAGAAAATAGCCGTAAAAATTCCTGCTGCTTATACTGGAAAGGCTTACTCCATCCTGAGAGAATATCTTAAGAAGGAAGAGTGGACCTCTTCTGGCGACTTGGTTGTGGTTGTAGAGTTGCCTGCCGGATTGCAGATGGACTTCTTTAGCAAACTCAACAGCCTAACTCAAGGAAGCGCTGAAACTAAGGAGATAAAGGAATAAAATGAATCCAGAAAAAATAGACAAAAGAAAACCAACAGCGAAAAAAGAAATAAGTCCAACAACAAATCCTACGGAAAAGAAAGCTGAAGAGAAGGCAAAATCAGAAGCAAGAGAGATAGTTGTGCCTGGCCAAATTGTTGCTAAAGGTCTTGATAATTTGCCCGGAGATGGAACAATAAGAGAAGGCCAGAACATAATTGCAATAAGGTTTGGCTTGCTTAATTCTGTTGGAAGATTGATGAAAGTAATCCCACTTACAGGCACTTATTTCCCAAAAAAAGAAGATATTGTGATCGGAGAAATAACGGAGATTACTCAAGCTGGCTGGGTTGTAAGTTTTGGCTTAAGGGCATCAGGCTTTTTAACATTGGCAGAGGGTTCTCGAGAATATGTACCAAAAAATGCTGACTTAACAAAGTATCACAACTTTGGAGATTTAGTAGCTGTACAGGTTGTTGCAGTAAAACCAAAAGGCATAGATCTTAGTATCAAAGGTCCTGGCCTTAGGAAGTTAGATGGTGGCTTAGTTGTGAAAATAAATCCAAACAAAGTTCCAAGAGTTATTGGCAGGCAAGGATCAATGGTTAATTTAATCAAGCAAGAAACAAACTGCAATATTGTTGTTGGCCAAAATGGCCTGATTTGGGTTAATGGTAGAAATGCAGAATCAGAACTTCTTGCAAGAGATGCTATCAAAAAAGTAGAGGCATTTTCACACATTCCTGATCTGACAGAAAAAATAAAAGAATTTTTAGATTCTAGGAAATAGGAAGATGCCATATACAAAAAGATTTGATGGAAGAAAATTCGATGAGCCGAGAAAGATAGAGGCAAAAATCGGAGTTGTAGGAAAGGCTGATGGCTCTGCATATTTTGCGTTTGGAGATACAAAGGCAATTGCTGCTGTTTATGGACCAAGAACTTTGTTTCCACAGCATTTGCAAGACCCAACAAAAGGAAAATTGAAATGTATTTATGATATGCTGAGTTTTTCTGTTGGCGAAAGGAAAAGACCTGGCCCTTCTAGAAGAAGCCAGGAAATCTCGCTTGTTACTGAAAAATCTCTGCTGCCTGCCCTTCGCTTAGAGAAATTCCCTAACTGTGTGGTTGAAGTCTATGTAATGATTATTCAAGCAAATGCTGGAACAAGAACTGCTGGCATAAATGCCGCTTCACTTGCATTGGCTCATGCTGGATTGCCAATGGTTGATTTGGTAAGCAGTGTAAGTGTTGGTAAAGTGGGAGGGAAGATTTGTGTTGATC
>JACZVS010000062.1 GCA_022572525.1 Nanobdellota archaeon | reverse complement strand
CGTATGGCCAGGATTTGCAGGATTAATATCAAGAACAACAAGTAGTTGTTTGTCCTCATAAACCTTTATCGTATCAATGTTCCCTTTAGCGATCTGACAGAAAATGCATTGCTTTTCAAGCAGCTCAGTTTTCTTTTCTGGGGAAAGTTCTGCAAATTTCTTAATCTGCAGTATTTGTTCTTTTGTAAGTTCGCTTGGTTGTTGCATTTTTAAAAAGCTCTGTGAACTCTTATCAGCATTACTTGAATAAATATTATTATGCTAGCAAATATTGCTGCTAGCCCAGTTATTAACATTAATGTTCTATCTGGAATTATTACTAAAGATTGAGAAAATTGAAAATAGTTATTTAATGACAAGAGCCCTATTAGTAGCAGTATAATGGCCCACAAAATTGAAACGGAAATTTTACGTGCCATTAATTTTTTATGAAAAGATAGTATATAAATTTATTTGGAAAACTATCCAATCGCTCTTCTAACATCAACAATATTCGCAGATTTAACTTCTTCTATCTTCGCGATCTTTTCCTCAAGCTCATCTGCACTCTTATCATCAGGCCAGCTTATTATTAGCAGCAAGGCATTAAGTCCAAAGGCTATTGGTTCTGTTTCGTCCTTAAGAATTTTCTGCCCAAAACCCTCAACAAGCTCTTTGGCCTTCTCCCTAACCTTATCAAGATCAACTTCTGGAGAGATGGGCATTATTTTGATCTGTATGAGTAACATCCTATGGCCCCTCGAAACCACAATTTTCGCAAACATAAACAGAAGATAGCTTCCGGCATTTTGCGCATCTCACTATCTTTTGCTTCATACATTTAGGGCAGCTAAAAATTACTCCCTTCTTGCTAATTTCTTCTTTACATGAAATGCAGAGCGTTCTCTCCTTGTTCTTTTCCATCTTGAAAGGTTTATAACTGAAAAACTTATAAATGTTTTTATGGAAGGTAGAATTTTAAGGGCGATTAAACGGGGGGAAATACTCATTTATCCAACAGACACAATTTATGGAATGGGAGTAGATGCCACAAATTCAGCTGCTGTAAGACGCTTGAGAAGGCTGAAGAAAAGTAAAAAACCCTTTTCAATAATAGCAAGCAAAAGCTGGATAAGAAAGAACTGTGAACTGCCAGAAAGGTTTGATAAGTATCTTAAACTACTACCAGGCAACTACACCCTCATTTTAAGATTGAAGAATAAAAAGGCTATCGCCAAAGAAGTTAACCTCTGTAAAGAAACAATTGGAGTAAGAATTCCAAAACATGCTTTCACAAAAACAATCCTGAGAACGAAAAGGCCTTTCGTAACAACTTCTGTCAACGTAAGTGGAAGGAAGTTCGCAAAAAGTGTGGAAGAGATTCCAAGAAAGTTTAAGAAATCGGCCATCATAGTAGATGTAGGTCGGCTAAGAGGCAACCCATCGAAGATCTATGATCTTACAGGCAAGGAAGCAAAAAGATTAAGATAAGCTCCTGTGGTGTAATGGATAGCACACAACCTTGCGGAGGTTGTAATCCAGGTTCGAGTCCTGGCAGGAGCGTTATTGGAGAGCAATTACCCCAAACATCCAGGACGGAACTACCCTCTTTTATCCCAATTTTTTTCAGCATATACTAATTCAATATAGTCTCCTTTTTTTACTTCAATCAAGTTTGAAGGTTTGGTTGGTTCACTTTTATTAACAAAATAAATAATTCCAAATTCTTTTGTTTTAAATAATTTTTCAGCTATTAAGTCTAATTCATCAATGCAAGCTAAATAATTTCCTTCCCAACGAAATGTAAAATCTAAATCCCTAGTAATGCCTTTTAATAAATCTTCAAAATTAGTATCCTTATCAGAAGTTACGGAAAGGATTGGTATTACATAGTAATCATCGTTATCAATGACGAGATTTTTTATTTTAAGAGTATACGTCTTAACTTTCATGATAAATAACCCCACACTTCGTGGGGGCATCACTCCTTCTCGCTTAAACCACCTTCTTTAATATAGAAAATACACTCAGAATCAGGCAAGTTTGGAGAGTCAATAAGTTTAGCAACTCTTGACCCCTTCCTGCCTTTTCGCAAGTAAATTCTAAATGTTGAAGCATGCCCAACTATATGTCCCCCAATAGCAACTGTTGGATCTCCAAACATGATATCCGGTCTTGACATAACTTGATTTGTAACATAAACAACAAGGTTGTATGAGTCGGCCAGTTTATGCAGCTGATGTAAATGCTTATTGAGTTTCTGCTGCCTATCTGCAAGAGCACCTCTTCCAGCAAATTCTGCTCTGAAGAGGCCTACAAGAGAGTCAACAATAACAACCTTAATTGGGTGGCCATCTCTAATTAAATCTACAACTTTTTCTGAAAGAAGCATTTGATGATCTGATGAAAGAGCTCTTGCAACCAATATCTTCTTGAGAGCTTCCTCTGGATTTAAGCCAAATGCTGGTGCAATCTGTTTTATCCTTTCAGGTCTAAAGGTGCCTTCTGTGTCAATGTAAACGGCAGACCCATTAGCTCCTCCCTTTTCCACAGGTAATTGACAGGTTACTGCTAAAATATGGCCTATCTGTGTTTTCCCAGAGCCGTAAGAACCAAAAGTCTCTGTTATCGCTTTAGTCTCAACTCCTCCGCCGAGCAAAGCATCTAAATCTTTGTTTCCAGTAGTGATTTTGTATACCTCTTTTCTTTTTTCTAGAAATTGTGCGGCGTCTATGAAACCAAGATCAAGAACTTTTCTTGCTGCTTGAATTGCTTTTCTCGCAGTTGTTTCTGTAAGTCCAGCAAGAGCAGAAAGCTCTCTAGGAGACAAAGCTGCAACGCTAATCAGATCTCCATAACCTGCCTCTGTTAATTTTTTAGCTATTGTATCACCAATTCCAGGCAGATCTGTAAGTTCTAACTCTTTTTCTTCGGCCTTTGTTTCAGGCTTTGTTTCAGGCTTTTCTTCTTTCTTTTCCTCAGCCATTCCTAGCAAAAGGCATCAACATTTATATAATTTTTGCCAGATGAACTAATCCAGTCCAGCTTCTTTGCTTAGCTCTTCTATAAGCTTGTCAACATCAATATCACTCACAGAATTAACTACAAACTCTAAACGTTTAAAGAGAGCATTTTTTCTTGTCCTTCCCTCAAATAAGAATTCTTCTCCGAGCAAACTTTCTCTTAATTCAGCTTCTTTTGGATTATCTTTCAAACTAGATACCTCTTCTTCCTTGATATCAAAGAGCTTAACTACAGATTCAAGAAAAGAGACAGCCCTTATATTAGAAGAACCATCGTCAATATAAAAGCTAAAGACTGGCAAGAATTTTGGCAATATCTCTTCGTGTGTTACGCAGTAAAATTTGCCTCCAGATTCCGCCAGCCTTTTTCTGCATTCGGGACATGAAGGAAAAAATCTAAGTGGAAATGTTTGAACAATTGTTGCCCGAACAGCTACCCTGTCTCCTTCTTTAAGATCAAAAATTTTTGAAGAAGACAATGCAAAGGTCAACTTCACGTTTTCAATTTTCTCAGCCCTTTGCTCAATTGCTGATTTGCTACTTAAATGCAGCTCTTTGATATCTGTTCCCCTTACATCTGCTTGTTTAAGCAGCAGAACACTTCCTTCTTTTATTCTGCCATCCTCAATTAGCTTAATATGATTAGTATCCCATAACACTACTCTTACACTAGCAGTCTCATCTGCGAACAAAAAACTTCCAATCTGCCCTTCCATCCCGCTTCTTTGCTTATAAGTCCTTGTAGGATAAAATCTCACGATCTTGCCAAGAAGATCAACATTGCGCATGCCCGTCATTAAGCCAGAAACCTTTACTTT
>JACZVS010000061.1:2832-3821 GCA_022572525.1 Nanobdellota archaeon | reverse complement strand
ACTTTTTTAATTTCTGTGTAAAGTGCTTCTTTGTAGCTTTTGTTTAAAGGAAGCACATCTACAATATTTCTTCCTATATCTTTTTCTTTGAAAGAGTAGAAGAGCACAAAAAGCATTATGACAATATTAAGGAAAAATAAGGGGAGGGAAACAAGGAATTCGGTTCCTTTTTCTACTATTGTGAGGGTAACTTTCTCGATAATTGGTTTAATGTAGGGAGAACTGAATAATTCCCCTATCTCTGTTGTTCCAAGTTCTGCTAGTGAATTAAAAACCTCTATTGATTGATTTACAACTGTATTCACAAAATAAAATCCACCTATTGAAAGGATTAAAGCCAAGAGAACTATAAGTATGATCGAGCTTGCAGTGGAATTTTTAATTCTTTTATGATTGAATGCGTGAACCGGGGCCAAGACATAAGCAAGAATTACCGCAAAGACTAAAGTAAAGATAAAGGGTTTGATTACAAAATATGCAAGCACCAGTAGGATAATAAAGAAAATCGTAGGCAGATATCTTCCAAGCACAATGGGCCTTGCAATACTTTTCGTGACCATTAAAAATGAAAAAGAGTGTTATTTATAAATATTTATAAACTTAGATCTAGATATAAATGAAAAATGAATTTTATGAAAAAGATTTTTGAGGGTAAGGTGGATGAGGATGTGCATAGAAGATTTACCAGATTTAGTAAAGGTATCTTCGAGGGAAGAGCTGTCTGCAAAATTAGGGCTGGAAGTAAGATAAAAATAAGCACATCTTTTGAGTATGTAAATGACCTTGTAGATTTTTTCTTCTCACTTTCAGATAAAATGCAGGCAGATGGAAAGATTTTCCTCAGAGAAGATATGGATTTAGAAGAGCTTGGAGTAAAGGGAGGAAAGAAAAAGAAGAAAGGTGGTTTTGAGATACAGGTAGATCAAGAGTTAACAAAGGAACAAATTAGCAAGCTAAGAGATAATGTTTATTTCCTTCTGCTTAACTTG
>JACZVS010000061.1:0-2822 GCA_022572525.1 Nanobdellota archaeon | reverse complement strand
AATAAAGCAATCATTACCAGGTCGAGGGGGAGGAAAGAAAGGCAAAGTAAATGATAAATTTTGCGTAGCGA
Organism: Nanobdellota archaeon; assembly: GCA_022572525.1. Taxonomy (GTDB): domain Archaea; phylum Nanobdellota; class Nanobdellia; order Pacearchaeales; family UBA12030; genus JACZVS01. The sequence goes on along the minus strand of JACZVS010000061.1, from coordinate 2,751 downwards.
TTCTAGATGCAAAGTATCTGGAAAAGGTGAAAGAGGAATTCTTTTTTGATGTTAAGGAATGTAAATCAGCTTCTGTGGAGCATACATTCGAGATCAAAGAGATTATTCTGCCGGAAGAGATTAAGGATTATGAGCTGGCAAGGCTGCAAGCCAAGAGAAAGGGTAAAGTTATCAGAAAATTAATAGTTGATGGCAAGGAGAAGACAATAGAGAGGGAGTTTGTTGTATAGAGGCAAATTTAAAAAGTCTTATTTTCTAAGAGTTACTTATAAGGGGTAGAATGTCAAATGCCTAAAAAACATAGACCGAGAAAGGGAAGTTTGCAGTTCTGGCCAAGGAAAAGGGCTGCTAAGATTTTGCCTAGTGGAAACTGGAAAGCCATTGCTGCAAGTCAAAAGGAAGGGGAAAGAGAAGGCTTGCTTGGATTTGTTGGTTACAAAGTTGGCATGACAACAGCCTCTGTGCAGGATCTGACTCCTAACAGCATGACAATAAATGAGCAAATAGTTTTGCCGGCAACAATAATAGAATGCCCTCCGATGAAAGTATTCTCGATAAGACTTTACAAAGGCGATAAGACAGAAACAGAAATGCTTGCCGAACATATTGACAAGGAAAAAGAGCTGAAGAGGAAGGTAAAGCTGCCTAAGCAAGTCAAGAAGAAAGAGGCAAACCTAGATGGAATTACAGATGTAAGAGTCCTATGTTACACACAGCCAAAGCTGGCAAAAATAAAGAAGAAGCCAGACATTTGTGAGATTGGAATTAAAGCAGAAAATGTGGAGAAAAAGTTTGAGATAGCGAAAAGCTTGATTGGAAAAGAAATCAATATTGCCGATGTTTTCTCAGCTCTAGAGTTAATCGATATAAGAGCTGTCACAAAGGGGAAAGGATATTCAGGAACCGTTAAAAGGTTCGGCATAGGCCTTAAGCAGAAGAAAGGCGAGAAAGGGCAAAGAAGGCCTGGAAGTCTAGGACCATGGACTCCTTCAAAAGTAGGTTTCAGAGCTCCGATGGCTGGTCAGCTTGGCTTTTTCAGTAGGGTGCAGTATAACAATCAAATTCTTTTAGCAGGCGGCAGGGAAGAAGCATCTGGATTGAGTTTTAATGGTTATGGAATAATCAGAAATCCTTTTCTAGTAGTAAAGGGAAGCCTGCAAGGATCAAGGAAAAGACCTCTCTTAATCACAACTCCACTCAGGAAGAAAAGGAGACTTGGAAATTATAAATTTACAAAGTTTGTAAGATGAAGGCAACAATTTTTTCGTTAACAGGAGAGAAGAAGCAAGAGATAGAGCTCCCAAGCTTCTTTGCAGAGCCAGTAAGAGAAGATATCATAGCAAAGGCATTTAAGGAAGAAACGGCGGCGGCAAGGCAATCTTATGGGGTTGCAAGGCTTGCTGGGAAAAGAGCATCGGCTCCTGGGAAGATAAGGCATAGAAGAAGGGCTTACAAGACAGCTTATGGTTATGGTATCAGCAGAGTTCCAAGAAAAGTCTTAACAAGAAGAGGAAGAAGATTTTACTGGCAAGGAGCATTTGCTCCAGGCATGGTTGGAGGAAGACAAGCTCACCCTCCTAAAGCTGAACGAAGTTGGGAACTCAAGATTAACAAGAAGGAAAAACTCAAGGCATTAAAGTCTGCAATTGCAGCTACTGCTGTTCTTAAGGCATTAAAGGAAAAGTATAAGCTTAACGGCTTTTCATTACCATTACCATTAATAATTGAAAGGAAGATTGAAGAGGTCACAAAAGTCAAAGAGCTGAAAAAAATCTTACTTTCATTGCTAAAAACAGAAAGGTTTTTTCCAAAGAGGAAGATAAGAGCTGGCAAAGGAAAGATGAGGGGAAGAAAGTACAAGAAAAGTGCAGGATTGCTTTTGGTTGTAAGCAAGGCAGATAAGATTAAGAGCATAAAGGCATTTGATGCTAGAGAAGCTAAGCAATTATCTATAACAGACCTAGCTCCAGGAGGGCAAGCTGGAAGGCTAACAATATATAGTCATGCTGCAATCCTTGATCTTGAAGAAAGATTTAAAGCAAAGGTGAAAAGAAAATGATACTCAAACATCCTATCACAACGGAAAAAGCAATAAGATTAATAGAATCTGAAAACAAGCTAACGTTTGTAGTTGACAACAAAGCAACAAGCGAGAGAGTAAAGAAAGAATTTGAGAAGGAATTTAAGGCGAAGGTTGAGAAGATCAACACTTTGCGAAGAGGAAATAAAAAGATAGCTTACATAAGGCTTTCAGCAGAAACACCGGCAATAGATATTGCCACAAGACTTGGCTTAATGTAATTACCTTTTAGGAAAAGCTCAACCAAAAACAAAATGGGAAAACGAATTATTCAACAGCGGAGAGGAAGAGGAAGCCCTACTTACAGAGCTCCTAGCCATCGCTATAAGGCAGCAATTAACTATCCAACTTATTCACAAGAGATGGTTAAAGGGAAACTCCAAAAATTGTTACATTCACCTGGCTTTTCGGCTCCTCTTGCAAAAATAAGGCTGGATTCTGGACAGATTTTCTTTAATCTTGCTTGTGAAAACATGGTGGAAGGGCAAGACATCTTTCTAGGAGCAGAATCAGAGATAATTGAAGGCAATGTTTTGCCTCTTGCAAAAATCCCGGAAGGAACAGCTGTGTATAATATAGAGATTCAGCAAGGAGACGGAGGAAAACTTGTAAGAAGTGCTGGAGGCAATGCAACTGTGAAAAGGCATATTAATGGGAAAGTTTCGGTCTTG
>JACZVS010000060.1 GCA_022572525.1 Nanobdellota archaeon | reverse complement strand
TGCACAAGTAACTTTGCTTGGTAGGAGGTTTAGCATGTGGGAAGGTGAGCTTCTACTTAACCTAAAAGGATTTGAAAACTTTCTAGACAACTATCCTTTGAGAGGTATAAAAGGACCAGTAGGAACTCAATCTGATATGCTTAAATTGCTTGGAGATGAAGAAAAAGTAGAGAGGCTAGAGAAGAAAGTTGCTGAATCTCTTGGATTTGAAATAGTTTTAGATTCTCCAGGGCAAATTTATCCCAGATCATTAGATTATGCACTTGTCTCACATCTGGCTCTCTTAAGTGCGGCTTGTGAAAATTTCTCTAAGGGCATGATATCGATGGCAGGCTTTGAACTTGTAACAGAGGGCTTCAAAGAAGGACAGGTTGGTTCAAGTGCGATGCCGCATAAGATGAATACGAGAAGTTCCGAAAGAATTTACTCCCTTGCAGAATTAGTGAAGATGTATGCTGAGGGAGCGTCAAGAATTTCTGGACAGCAATCGGGAGAAGGAGATGTTTCTGACTCTGCTTTGAGAAGAGTTGTTATTCCGAATGCTTTTTATGCTTCCGATGGAATATGTGAAACAACACTAACAATTCTGAATGAAATGGGAACTTATCCAGTGGTTATTAGTAAGGAATTGGATAAATATCTTCCATTTTTGGCAACAACAGAAATACTTGAGGCAGCTATTGAAAATGGAATGGGTAGGGAAGAGGCACATGAAAAAATTAAACTGGCGGCGATTAAAGAAGCATTAAGAATGAGAGAAAAGGATGGTGATGGTAGTGAATTTGTGAGCTACCTTGTAGATCAGGGTTTTGTGCTCAGAGAAGATTCTATATTGGCAATAATTGCGAATAAAACCAAAGATGTTGGAAGTGCCCATAGACAAATAGAAGCTGTATCAATAAACGCTCAAGCATTCATAAAAAAATATTCTGAACAAGCAAAGTATGAGCCAGGAGCTATTTTGTAGCTATATCAACTTTATCTTGCCAGGCCTAGGCTCATAGGCTTCTCCTTCACTAAGAAGATCCTCAATAATTTTCTGAAATGTTTCATTATCCTTTTCCTCAAACTTACCTCGTAGCAGGGAGATTTCAACGCCTTCTCCCTCATCAATCTTTTCAATGTAAATCTTCAATCTATCTTTTAAATCATCTTTTGCAACATCTGTTTTTTCTTTCTCTGTTTGTGGAAGTTTGGCTTGCTCTGTGCTCTTTTCGCCAGGCTCTCTCTTACCATGATCTATGATTAATTCAAGCCTTCTCAAAAGAGCTTGTTTTGATGTTACTTTCTTGATCACTTCTGGCAATAAATAATTTTCATTATTGAAATTGCGCAGCCTTGAAATTGTTGTAATGATATCACCTGCCTCAATGCCATTCAATTTCTGAATTGAATCACCAAAAGCTTTCAGCCTTATTTGAGCAGATCCATCATCTAATGTAAGCGAAGAATAATTTTCAGAATCAAATTTATCTACAACACTTGCAATTATGTTAACTCTTGATACCCTATTTCCAACTACATCAACGTAATCTGGCACTCCTTCCTTCTGTTGAAATTCTCTTTCATTGATGTCAGAAAGCCATACTTTGTAAGCTGTAAGTCTCCTTATCTCCGCATCACTTGTTGTTGTCTTAAATTCTGTTGATTTTTCGTTCTCCATCTTTCACTCAGATCCTTTGCACGAAATCTTTCTTTGGCTCAAAAATGTCTCCTTCTCTTTTTAACTTTTCGACAATCTCTTCAACAGAAAGAGGATCAATTCCTTTATCAGCAACTTCTTTCTTAATTTCATCAAGAGGAATAAGCCTGCTTCCAAGTCTGTCCTCAAGTCTTATGATAGCATCTCTTACAAGAATTATCTTGCTTCTCGTACTTGTAGGAATTCCAGTAAGTATCCTGTCTATATCCATTTGCTGAGTTTCATAATCAAATCCAACTTGTTTCAAACAGTAATGCATTAACTTGATAGCCCTTTTTGAATCTTCCCTTGTCACTCTGGCACTTAACCTTGCTCTTGCAGATGCCTCTGAAAGCCTGATTAAAGCTTCTAATTGCCTAGCAGAAATTGGAATCGGCCTTACAACATCTGGATTTGCAGCAGCGCTGCTTCTTAAATCAACATAAAATTGTTTTAGTTCTTTCATCGCTGCTTCTGTAAGCTGGGGTTTGATCCTCTTTGCATAACCAATGTATTTCTTAAGAAAGCTAGAATCAACTGTATCTTTTCTCTTTCTTGCATGCTCTTGCAGAACATGACTTGCAATAGCTTCATCTAAGCCTTTTTGTGGAATATCTCTTAAAGGAAAAATCAGATCAAATCTGTTAAGTAGTGTTGGGGGGATATCTATTTGTTCTGCAACAGTTCTATAAGGATCAAATCTTCCAAGTTTAGGATTTGCGGCCGCCAACACTGTCGTTTCTGCTCTCAGGGTTGCTTGAATTGTTGCCTTACTTATAGTAACCGTCTGCTGCTCAAGGGCTTCGTGAGCTGCTGCTCGATCATGAGGATCCATTTTCTCTAATTCATCAATACACAAAATTCCCTTGTTGGCTAGAACGAGAGCACCTGCTTCAAGACTCCACCCTTTTAGAAATTCATCCTTAACAACAGTTGCAGTTAAACCAGCAGATGTTGTTGCTAGGCCAGCTACATATCTTGCTTTAGGAGCATTCTTAGAAACAAATTGTAAAATAATACTTTTCCCAACACCAGGATCTCCAACAAGTAAGATATGAATGTCTCCCCTAAAGTAAGTTTTGTCTCTTTTTTTCTTTCTAATTCCTCCAAAAAGTTGCAGAGAAATAGCCTCTTTTATCTCTTCATACCCAAAAATTGTTGGGGCAATCATATCTCTAAGTTTTTCATACACATTTTCTTGCCTTGCAAAGTCTTTTATTGCTTTCTCGTCCTCTTCAGTTATAGGGATTTCTTCGTAAGTTTCCTCAAGGGGAACAATGTTATTAGCCTCTAACACTAAGTCAAACCTTGTCATTATGGCTCCTCCTTGAAGAGGGATAGGCACTTCATTCACAACTCCTATAATCTCCACCCTGCTGCCAGGTGTTGTCCTGCGCTCCATTTTCGGCTCTACAAGATCTTCTTTAAGAAAAACACTTATTCTTCTAGGCTGCTCTCCACCTTCTAACATTTCTGGAGATTCTTCAATGACAAGTCTTTGAGCATCAACAAAATCTTTGGTCACAAGCTTGAACTTTCCCTTCCTGCCACAGCTGCATCGAAAAGGCTCTCTAAACTGCTTCTCAACTTGAAGCACACTAATCATAGATCCACAAGCAGGACATTCAAATTTTGCTGACACTACTTGAGGCCTAACATCACTTGCCTGCCTAACAAGACCCTCTATAAAGATGAATTCCCCAAGATGCTTACTCCTAATGTCTCTTATTCTAATATTCTGCAATTCTGGAAGTCCTGTCAAACGAATTTTAGCATCTTTGATAAGGCCAGTTTCATTTAAAGCAAGGTTAAGTATTGTTAGAATATCTTCAGGCTTTTGAAGCAAAATTTCTGCGAGATCTGGATTAAAGTCAACTATCTTATCAAATTCAATAATCACACTCCGAGCAGATTCTTTGGAAGCCTTGCCAATTAAAGCCTTATTCACATCAAAAAATTGCTTTGCCTCTAAGAGTAAATCTTCTGTTTGCATCCTCTTCCACTTATTTTTCTCTTTTCCCAAGTTTAAATTCTTTTCATCTTCTTCTTCAAACGTCTTAAATTTTTCACTAAAAGCTTCATTGCGAGTTCTAGTTGAGGTTTATTCTTTGTTCCTGTACAGACAAGCTTGCCATTGCTGAAAAGCAAGAACGTCGCATTTAGCTCTGGCAGTTTATAAACAAGGCCAGGAAACTGTTCGGGCTCATATTCTGTATTC
>JACZVS010000059.1 GCA_022572525.1 Nanobdellota archaeon | reverse complement strand
AAATTAAGGAAGCAAGAAAAAAGATCATTGAGGATTTAAAGAAAAATAATTTGATTGAAAAACAAGAAGAAATAACTCATGTTGTTAATGTTCATGATAAATGTGGAACTGAAATTGAATTTCTTCCAACAGAGCAATGGTTTATTAAAATTTTAGACAAGAAAAAAGATTTGATTAAGCAAGGAAACAAAATTAAGTGGTATCCTGAATTTATGCATAAAAGATATGATAATTGGGTTAATGGATTAGAATGGGATTGGAGTATTTCTAGAGAAAGGCATTTTGGAATTCCTATTCCTGTTTGGGAATGCGAAGATTGTAGAGAAATAATTTTGCCGGATGAAAAAGAATTACCTATAGATCCTTTGCAGACTAAGAAAGTTTGTCCAATTTGTCAAAAAGTTGCTAAGCCAGAGGAAAAGGTTTTAGATACTTGGGCAACTTCATCTTTAACACCACAAATTGCAGATTCTTTAGTTAAGGAGTATAAGGCCAACATAGTAATGACTGGAAGCAAAGAAGAGGAAATTCTTGCTAAGCATATAATCAAAAATATGAAGCACAAAAACAGTGCATTCATCGCATCAGGAAAACTCAATTTAAAACAGTTTGGTGCTTTACTCAAAGAATGTAAGCTGCTAGTAAGCATAGATACTGCAGCAGTACATATAGCCTCTGCATCTTCCATCAATATTCCTATCATAGTTCTGAATGCAAAATATCCCATTATCTGGCATCCTTACATCCCAAAAGAAAAATATAGAATGCTAAACCATCCAAAAGTTAATAGCGTGCTAAGCTCTGCCGAAAAATTCCTAAAGAAAAAATGAAAATCGCTTATTTATGTGAATTCTCTGCAGGAATAGATGGAGTCTGGAATCGTATTTACAATATCGCAAAACACTTATCCAAGAAGCATGATGTTTATGTTCTTTCATCAGATATAGAGAAAGGAAGCGAGAAAAAGGCAAAAGCCTTCGAAGTTTTAGATGGAATTAAGATCTTTAGATTCCCAACTTATTTTAGATTTGGTGAGAATGCGCTCTTTTGGAACTATAAACAGAGAATTCAGAAAATAAAGCCAGACATTATTCACGCACATGTTTTTAGGCATCCTCACTCTACTACTGCCTGTAAAATAGCTAAAGAAATTGGCGCAAGATGCTTCTTAACAACTCATGCTCCCTTTGTAGAGAGTGAACTTAGGAGTTCATCACTCAACATTGCTGTTAATATTTATGATCGCTTCCTGTCAAAAAATATCTTGAATTCCTATGATAAGGTTATAGCTATAACAAAATGGGAAATTCCATTTCTTAGTAAGCTTGGATGTAAAAAGGAAAATATTTCTTATATCCCAAACGGAATGCCAGAAGAATTTCTCGAGAAAACCATTAAACATTCTGGAAAAAACCAAAAGACCATTCTCTTTTTAGGAAGAATTGCTCCTATAAAGAATGTTGAGTTACTGATAGAAGTTTTCAAGAACCTTCTTGATAAAGGACTTAAAGTTAAACTAAAACTTGTCGGGCAAGTGGAGAGAGAATATTGTAATTTTCTTCTGTCGTTGACCAAAAAGCTTAAGTTGACCAAAAAGGAAGTTGAATTTACAGGGCCAATTTACGAACTTAAGAAAAAAGTAAAAGTTTTACAAGATTCAGACATTTTTGTACTTCCAAGCAAAAGAGAGGCCTCTCCGCAAGCATTGATTGAGGCAATGGCTCTTGGAAAAGTAGTGATAAGTTCCTCGACTCTTGGAGCAAAAGAGTTTATTAAAGACAAAATAAATGGATTTCTCTTTTCAAATAAAAAAGATCTAGAGAACAAATTAGAGTACGCCTTAGCTAATTTTACAAAATTTACTGCCTTAAGGAAATCGGCTAGGAAGACTGTTATGCAATTAAGCTGGAAAAGACTCGCAGAGCAAGAACTAAGACTTTATACAAAATCTTAAAAATCTTGCCATCTTTGTATTTTGAGGATAAAATGAAAATATTATTGGTGAAGCTCGCCGCTCTAGGAGATGTTCTTAGGACAGCCTCTCTTCTTCCAGCAATCAAAGATAAATGGAAGAATGTAGAAATAACCTTCTTCACAAAAGAAATGGCAAAAGAATTGATAAAAGGAAATCCATGTGTTGATAGGATAATTGTCTACAATGCAGAGAATATCAAGGCCTTAGAAAAGGAAGCTTTTGACTTTGTATTCAACCTAGATGAAGACTTTGAGGCCTGCGCTCTTGCAACAAAAATCAAGAGCAAAGAAATAAGGGGATACTATCTTGAAGACGGAAAAGTCGTTCCAACTCCGACAGCCAGAGAGTGGTTCAATATGTCTGCGCTTGGGAAAAAAACTCCAAAAGTTAAAGGCTGGCCACATAATGATTATCTAAAGAAAAAGAACAGGAAGACTTACCAACAGTTAATGGCAGAAATTATTGGAGTTAATCCAAATAAGTGCTCTTATTCTTACAAGTTGATGGCAGAGCAAGAAAAGTTCGCAAGAGATTTCGCAAGGCGTTACAATATTATGAGTAGAGATTTGATTATTGGTATTAATGTTGGTGCAGGAGGAAGATGGCCTGCCAAAAACCTTAGTATAGAAAAAACAGCGAAACTTGCTGAGAAGCTGTATAATCAGCTTAAAGCGAAATTAATTTTATTTGGTGGTCCGGAAGAAATAGAGAGAAACAATGAGATTATTGCTAAGACAAAGGTTCCCCTAATTAATAGCGGCTGCGGAAATGATCTTAAAGAATTCCCAGCTTTAATCAGCCTATGTCATCTCTTCATAACTTCTGATACTCTTGGAATGCATATCGCAACAGCATTAAAGAGGAAAGTAATTGCATTTTTCGCTCCAACCTCTGCAGCAGAAATAGAACTATTTGGTCTAGGAAAGAAAATAGCTGCAAATCACTCTTGCTACTGTTGCTATAAATCTTACTGTAAAGCAGATACAGCTTACTCAGTAGATGAATTATTTAAGGCAGCTGAAACCTTATTACAGACTAAACTAACTGTTGTAATAACCGCCTTCAAAGAACCAAAACTTGGCGAGGCGATAAAATCTGTCTTGAGACAAAATATTATCTACCCTTACGAAATTTTGGTTTCAGTTCCTGACAAAGAATCTATTGGGGTTGTTAAGAATTACATGAAGAAGTACAAACAGGTTAAACTTTTTAAAGATCCTGGAAAGGGAAAGAGCTTTGCCCTCAACATGCTTTTCAAATCACTTAAGAATAATGGAAGTGAAGTGATTATCTTTACAGATGGAGATGTGACACTGGAAGACCATTCCGTCAACGAAGTTGCAAAGTCTTTTCAAGACCAATTTGTTGGATGTGTGACTGGGAGAGTAATTTCCTCTGATAACAGGGAGAATAAGTTTGGTTATTGGAGCCATCTTCTTGCAGATGCCGGCGCACACAGAATGAGAAAAGAGTTAGATGAAAAGGGAGAGTTCTTGGAGTGCAGTGGTTACTTATTCGCTTTTAGAAATAATGGAGTTATTTCACAGATTCCACTAGATGTTGCAGAAGATAGTATAATCCCTTACTTGTTTTGGAAAAAGGGCTACAAAATAAAATACGCTGAAAAGGCAAAAGTCTCTGTTAAAAATCCCACTCATTTCAGTGATTGGATCAAGCAAAGAAAAAGAACCGCAAAAGCACATGAAACTCTCACTAAGTATGCTCCAGACTTTCCTAGGGTGAAGAGCTTTAAGAATGAGGCTTCTAGAATATTTTGGGCACTTCAGTATCCTAAAAATGCAAGAGAGATGAAATGGACTCTTGAACTAATATCTGCAAGACTTTACATGTGGGCAAATGTATTTTACGATACTCGTCTTAAGGGTAAGAGTTATGCAGATGCATGGGAAAGGTCTGAGTCGACAAAAATTTAAAAGTAAGTTTTCTTACTCTTACAATGGATGAAGGGCAAAAAGGGTTTAAGATTAACTGGTATTTAGTAGCATTGATTGCTGTTCTTTTAGTTG
>JACZVS010000058.1 GCA_022572525.1 Nanobdellota archaeon | reverse complement strand
CGAATCTCTGTGATTACAATAGCTTGTTTTCCACTCCTTACATGTTTTACATCTTCTATGCCGGCCTTTGCTCTCACTGTAAATGCTCCTCTGCCTGTTGTGTATAGGTCGTTGAGGCCTTCTCTGTAGATCACTCCTGCTGTAGGAAAATCAGGGCCTTGAATTATGTCAAGCAACTGCTTAATTTCTATTTTCGGATTTTTAATGTAAGCAATTGTTGCATCTACGACTTCTCCAAGATTATGAGGAGGAATATTTGTTGCCATACCAACAGCAATTCCACTTGCACCATTCACAAGAAGATTTGGAATTTTTGCTGGCAAAATCTTTGGCTCTTTCAGTGAGTTATCAAAGTTCGCCTTGAAGTCCACTGTTTCTTTTTCAATATCGGCAAGCATTTCCGAGGAAATAGCAGAGAGCTTAGCTTCGGTATATCTTTGAGCAGCTGGAGGATCACCATCAATACTTCCAAAATTTCCCTGGCCTGTAATAAGGGGGTAACGCAGACTGAAGTCCTGAGTCAGCCTTGCAAGTGCTTCATATACGGAAGCGTCACCATGGGGGTGGAATTTTCCAAGGACTTCTCCAACAATTCTTGCGCATTTCTTTGTAGGCTTATCATGATGAAGAGACATTGCATGCATTGCATACAAGATTCTTCTTTGAACAGGCTTTAAGCCATCAGCCACATCTGGAAGAGCTCTGCTGACTATGACTGACATGGCATAATCTATGTATGCCTTTTTCATTTCTTTCTCAATCAAAACCTCTTGGATTTGTTCTTCCACCATTTTCCTTCTCACTCTTTATTCAGTCTTCTGTAATCCTCTAAATCCCTTATATAAATCCACTTTGCGTTTGATGGATAAGCAAAAAGCCTTCCTTCTGCCGCCAATTTTGGAAAAATATCTGTTTCAAACATTATTCTCTTTTTATCAGGAAGATATTGCATGACTGTCGGCTCAATCAAGTAATGACCAACACTAACAAAATTTGATGCTGGCTTTCCTTTCTCAACAAAATCAGCTATTTTGTCTGCATCAAGTTTTACTGTTCCAAAAGATTCCGTGTCATCAAGAGAAACTAATGAAAGAGTTGCCACAGCTCCCTTTTCTACAAACTCTTTATGTTTCTTAAGGAAGTCATTTAAGTTAAAATCAAATATGTCGTCTCCATTCATGACAAGAGTTGTTTCCTTTATTGGCATCATCTTGAGAAATCCAGCTGTTCCAAGAGGCTCATCTTCCTCAATGTAATCTATGTTAAATCCAAATGCACTTCCATCAGCAAATCTTTCCATAACTTTCTCTTTTTTATAACCAACAGCGAGAGTTACATCGGTTACATTATTTTTCTTGAGAATATCAAAAATATGTTCTACTATTGCTTTTCCTTGAAGGAGCAACAATGGCTTTGGCACTTCATCTGTAAGGGGCCTTAATCTTTCTCCAACTCCACCTGCAAGAACAATTGCTTTCATTTTCAAACGTCAAGTACAGCAAACTGTGCATTTTCTTCTATGAATTTCTTTCTTGGCCCTACTTCACTCCCCATTAGGATGCTGAAGATCCTATCAGCTTCTGCTGCATCTTCAATTGTAATCTTCCTCAGAATTCTCTTTCCTTTATGCATGGTTGTCTCCCATAACTGATCAGGATTCATTTCTCCTAATCCTTTAAAACGTTGAACTTCTGCATTACTTACCCCGACAATTTTCTTTAATTCACCATCACTGTAAACATAAACACTATTCTTGCCTTTTCTTATTCTGTAAAGAGGAGGAACAGCTGCATAAACTCTTCCCTGCTCTATTAACTTGGGCATAAATCTAAAGAAGAAGGTCAGTAAAAGGGTCTTGATATGCTGGCCATCAACATCTGCATCACACATTATGATTATCTTGCCATATCTTAATTTTTCAGAATTAAAGTGCTCTCCAACTCCTGTTCCGATAGCGCTTACAAGAATTGAAATCTCCTCTGAGGAGAAAACCTTATGAGGGTTCGCCTTTTCAACATTCAAAATCTTCCCTCTTAAGGGCAAGATTGCTTGGCTTTCCTTGTCTCTTGCTTGCTTCGCACTTCCTCCGGCAGAATCACCCTCAACAATAAAGAGTTCGCTCACTTCTAGATTGTTGCTTGTACAATCAGCTAACTTTCCAGGAAGATTTCCAAATGCAAGTGCGCCTTTTCTCCTTACAAGCTCTTTTGCCTTCTTCGCAGCCTCTCTTGCCTTGAGTGCTTCAACAACCTTTCCAACAATTCTTCTTGCAATAGTTGGATTTTCCTCGAAAAACTGGCCAAGAGCAGCTGTTGTTGTGCTATCAACAAAACCCTTAACTTCACTATTACCAAGCTTTGTTTTTGTTTGTCCTTCAAATTGAGGTTCTCTTATCTTTAAATTAATAATAGCCGCAAGTCCTTCTCTAACATCATCTCCTGTAAACTTTCCATTGCCCTTTAAGAGATTGTTCTTAGCAACGTAATCATTTATTACTCTTGTTAATGCAGTCTTAAAGCCAACAACATGTGTACCCCCTTCTACAGTGTTAATGGTATTTACAAACCCATGAATGTTTTCATTATAGCTGTCATTGTACTGAATAGCTATCTCTAATCCAGTGTCTTGATCATTCTTGTTAAAGTAAATTGGTTTATGTAGCACTTTCCGGCCATTGTTAAGATACTGTATGAATTCAATTATGCCTCCTTTAAAGTTGAATTCTTCTTTCTTCTTTGTCTTTTCCTCTTTCAGAACAATTGTCAATCCAGAATTTAGAAAGGCCAGTTCCCTGAAGCGAGCAACAAGAGTTGAAAAATCATATTTGATTGTACTAAAGATAGTCGGATCTGGCCAGAATCTTATAGCAGTTCCTGTTTCTCCTTTACTATTGCCAATAACCTTGACATCACTTTGAGGCTTTCCCCGCTTGTAACTTTGCTCATAAACTTTGCCACTTCTCTTGACTTGTGCAGTCAATTTCTCGCTAAGAGCATTTACAACGCTAACGCCCACTCCATGTAAACCTCCAGAAATCAGATAAGCCTTCTTGTCAAACTTTCCGCCTGCGTGCAGCATGGTCATTACAACTTCAAGAGCGCTTTTCTTAATTTCAGGATGCGTCTCAACAGGAATTCCTCTCCCATCATCTTTCACACTTACAGAGCCATCTTCATGTAAAGTAACCTCGATACGTGTGCAGTCTCCAGCTAGAGCTTCATCAATAGAATTGTCAACAACCTCATAAATCAGATGGCGTAATCCCTCTTTGCCTGTGCTGCCTATGTACATTGCCGGCCTCTTTCTGACAGCTTCAAGGCCTTTCAGAACTTTGATAGACTCAGCACCATAAGCTTGTTTCTGTGACTGTTTTTGTGTCATGTTTTTTTATTCACACCCTCCGGACTAATAGAACATGCTTCACAAAGTAATAGAGAGCATGATTTCAGTACAAAAAAGCATCAATTCTTTATAAACCTTTCTGCCCTAGAATGCCCAAATTTAGTGGAATTGGGGCTTAATTCCATTTTTGGATATTTCTTGTTGGGTTAAAGTAAGCTCATTATGACCAGAAAATAAGAAAATTTCTGAGAAGGAGAATTCAATAATTAAGCGAAAGATTTATATACAAGTGTATGCAACAGAATGCACGTAAAATTAAAGGTTACTTTTCTACCTTATATAATTTTCAAAATGGCAGATGACCCAGGTGATAAACAGCTTAGTATTGAAAAGAGAATTCTCTCAGTTTTTCTTAGTTAGGGTTGTAAGCAAAAACCTTTTTTCTGATCTTGAAAATGAAACGCAAAGATACTAAAATATATTTTGTAGGCTCAAAGCCGCCATGTGGAATAGGAACATTCACAGGAAACTTAGAAAGAGCTGTAAGATCCGCAGGACAGGAAACAGAAATTATTCCGGTAATAAGCAATGGGAACGATGGCGATGGGAACGTTAACGGCTATGTCTATTCTAAATTCGGAATTGATAAAGATGATGTTAGAGATTATAGGGGAATTGCATCTTATATTAGTGGTGAGG
>JACZVS010000057.1 GCA_022572525.1 Nanobdellota archaeon | reverse complement strand
ACCCATCGAGGCGCATCATGGGCAGTGCTTTGCCAAGAATGGCCACGGTCTGCAAGATACAACGGTCAAAGCCAATCTTTATAGGGTGTCGTTCAACCGCTCTTGTACCTCGGAGATCAATTGCTCCAAACCGGTATGTGGAATACCTTGTAGAAACAGTGAACTCACCAGCTGGAATATCTACCGGAACTCCAACCAATGAAGAAGCAAAACAGCTACTTTCCTCTGAACTGAAGGCAGATGCAGGGCTTGTAGTTATTAATAATATTTATTCCTCTTTTGGCAAGCAGGAGTTTAGGATCAATGCTTTCTTGTACAAGAGTAAGGAAACCTTTGAGAAACTTGTGCCTGTAAGGAAAGAGCTGAAGGAAAAGGAAGAAAGGCTTGAGGCGAAGGCTGAAGGAAAAGACGAAAAGAAGGATGCCGAAGAGGAAAAGGTAAAAGAAAAGGAAATAAAGAAGGAAGATGCCAAAGAAGGAAAAGACGAAAAGAAGACAGAGTAAAAGATACGAGAAATATAAAGTTGTGGATGGGAAAGTGAAACGTCCTAGATATTGTCCAAGATGTGGCCCAGGAGTTTTGTTAGCTGTTTCTTCAGACAGGGCTCATTGTGGTAAGTGCCATTATACTGAATTTTCTGGAAGCGGAGAGAAATAATTTTTCTTCAGAAATTACAAGGAAGAAGCTTTTTTAACTATAGACTAGTATGCAAAATAAAGAATAATGAGAAATCATAAACCCTGGGGGAGACATGCTTAGTGGATTGAAAGAGTTACTAAGGCTGCCCCCCCTGGGGAAAAAGAGGTAAGTATAAGAGGCTCTGCTGTTATATAAATGTTTCGGTTATTCATTCTATAGTGACTACAGATTTATATATGGCCTCTTTTTCCCTTAAATCTCTTGCATTTAAACAGCTGCAGAGAAAAACTTTATAAAAACTCATGGCTAGGTAAGAGAATGCCAAAAGAGGACTTTTTCGAAGAGGCAGACAAGGAATTTGCCGAAATAAGGGCTAAAAAGGCCAAAATTACTAGTTTGGGAAACAGGGGTAAGGTGAATAAGGTAAGCAAAATAGGCCATGAAGAGATCTACAACCTAATAACAAGTGATGAAATAAGCTGGCAAGCTCTCATCCGTGATCTTATAAGAAGCGAGCAGCTTGACCCTCTTGATATTGATATCACCTTGCTGACAAGAGGCTTCCTAGAAAAAGTAGAGAAACTTGAAGAGGCAAACTTTTTTGTTTCAGGCAAAGTGCTGCTTGCAGTTGCCATCTTGTTAAGGATGAAAGCTGAGCGTGTGTATGATCAACTTCAGTACTTTGATGATCTACTTTTCGGAAAAGAAGAGCAAGAACAAGCAGAAACTGAAAGATTCTATGTTCCAAGAGGCGAGCTACCAATAATTCTCCCTAAAACACCCCTTCCGAGAATGAAGAAAGTGACAATAGAAGATCTCATGCAGGCATTAGACAGGGCAATTGAAGTAGAAGACAGGAGGCAAAAAAGATATGATGCTGTGATAGAGGCCGAAAGGGAAGCCGCTATTTTTCTTCCAAGAGAAACAATAAACATAACAGAAAAAATTAGGGAGCTTTACAAGAAGATCAAGGGTTTCTTCTTTAAGCAACTTGGCAAGAGAATGACCTTCTCAGAACTTGTGCCTAGCCAAAGAAAGGAAGACAAGATTGCAACTTTCATTCCTTTGCTGCACTTAGACAGCAGAGAGAAAATAACACTTGAACAGCCAAAGGCTTTCGAGGAAATTTACATTTATATGTTTAAGAAGACGGAGCCTGAAGGGGCATAGAAACCTTTAAAAACATCTCAAGGTGTTTTAAAATACAAAGAGAGAATGTTACAGAAACTAAAAAATCTTGTGTTGATGCTTTTTATCTTTAAGCTGGTTATAATACTTAGCCTTTCTCCTGTTTTAGTGAATGGAGAAGCAAGTGAAGAAGAGATTGTTCTTCCAGATGCTGGAACAACTCCAGATTCTCCTTTCTATGGCCTTGAACTTGCGATCGAAAGAATACAACTTGCACTTACTTTTGGAAATGCGGCAAAGGCTGAAAAAAGACTTCAACATGCAGAGGAAAGGCTTGCAGAAGTCGATGAAATGGTTAAAGAAAATAAGATTAAGGCGGCAGAAAGAGCAAGAAAAGAGCATGGAAAAATATTTGCAAAGGTTGAAATTGAAGTGAAGAAGATTGATTCAACAGAAGCAAGATTAAAGTTAGAAAAAGAAGAATTCTCTCACAGATTAAAGGTTGTTATTATTTCAGAATCCTTAGGGTTCAGATTAGAGGCAAAAGTAAGAGGAAATGAATTAACTCAAGATCAAGTTGATGCTTTTTTTGTTGTCTTGGAGGAACTGGAGATACAAATTGAAGAGATTGATGCTGAAGTAATAGAAGTTGATGATGATTTCAAAAAAGATAGGAGGGAAGCAGCATTAGATAGAATAGAGGATGCAAGAGAAGAAATAGAGGATGTAGAAGAAAAACTTTCAGAATTCGCTGATTCTGAAAGGCCAAAATTAAATGCTGCAATAAGACTCCTTGAGAATGCAAAAAAACATCTTGCTAATGC
The DNA here is from genome assembly GCA_022572525.1 of Nanobdellota archaeon. Taxonomy (GTDB): domain Archaea; phylum Nanobdellota; class Nanobdellia; order Pacearchaeales; family UBA12030; genus JACZVS01. Next base: position 1,474 of record JACZVS010000057.1, on the reverse strand, counting down.
TGAAGCTGGATTTGAAGAAGGCAAGTATGGAATGGCATTTGGACAGGCAACTGCAGCCAAAAGACTTGCAAAAAATGCACTAAGAATCTTAGATAGATTAGATGATCATAAAGAAGACGAACTAAGAATAAAAGCACATATTCACTCAACAGCAAATGTTATCACAGAAATAAGTAAGATAGATGTCAAAGGAAAATTCTTCTTTGAGGCACATGACAGAAAAAAATTAGCTAATATGTTATTGGAAGAGTTATCTTTATCAGAGGTTCAAGTTGCAGAAATAATTGAATTTAAGGATAAAAAGGATAAAGAAGAAGATGGAAATGACCATGACGATGATATGGACGAAGATGAATCAAGATCAAAAATGAAAGTGGAAGTAGAGATCAAACATGGTTTTGCAAGGGTTAAAATCAACATGAGATTCTTTTCTGATGCATCGGATGAGCAAGCAGTTATAAAAGCGACTTCTATGAAGCTTAATGCTCTTACTGAAAAAGATATACTAAATTCAATTAAATCACATGATGATAAAAGAGAAGAAAAAGTTGAAAAAATGAGAATGAGGGCAAGAGAGAGGGAAAAAGAGAGAATGGAAAGAGAAAATGATGATAAAGATGAAGGAAATGAAGATTCAGATTCTTTAGAATTAACGGCAAAAATTACAATTAGTAGAAATACAGCTGAAATTAAATATGGAATTGGTGATGATGAAATGACATTCACTCTCGATACATCTGATAAAGGGGAAATTCTAGCAGCACTTGCAGAAAGAACAGCTTACCCTATAGAAGATTGGAGAAAAGTAGCAGAATTCAAAGTTAGAAGAATCAGTGACGATTAGATGTTAGAAAGATATAAATAATTCTCATGCTTAAAATGGTAAGAAGGAGGGCGAAAAGAACAAGAAGGGCAAGAGCAGTAAGAGCAACTCGCCAACCAAAGGAGAGAATGGTAAGAAATGTTGTTGGATTTGTTTTGGCTTTTGTTGCAGGAATTTTTGCAACTATTCAAGGTTATCAAGCAGTAACAGCAGTAAGCATAACAGGAAATGTTGTTGGAGTTACAATTGGAACAGGAATAGGTGGTCTTGCAGTAATTCTTGGCATTTTGATTTTAGTAGGCTCCTTCTTGATGATTGTTACAGAAACAGTGCGTTTCGGCGCAATTCTTGTAATTGTTCTAGGCGTCTTAACTGCAATAGTAACACAAGGAGCATCAATTGTTCCCTCTCTCATAGCAGTTTTCGGCGGCTTTCTTGGAATGACTGCTGAGTAATCTTTACAAAAGATTAATAAATGTTGCTTTGTGAAATAAATTATGCCTGTGTAGCTCAGTGGCAGAGCATTTGCTTCGTAAGCAAGAGGTCGGGGGTTCAAATCCCTCCGCAGGCTTTGAGAACTTTTTTAAACTAAAATCAGTTCATTTTTTTAGGCGAGGTTGCCGGAGTGGTCAAACGGGCAGGACTTAAGAT
>JACZVS010000056.1 GCA_022572525.1 Nanobdellota archaeon | reverse complement strand
CAACACGAGATACTGTCTACATCAATCTTGTAGATCGGGCTCAAAGTCGTTTGTCCGAAGTTAAGGGAATCTTGGCAGCAAAGAATGGAGAATTTCATGTGGCTCTGAGAAATTATCAAATAGCCGTGGTATACAATCCAGAAAATACAACGGCAAGAGAAAGATTATCTGCAGAATATGCTATGCTTGGTGAAGACTTAACATCTTTTGCGCATGATAAGAAAGTTGCAATTCAAAAGTATGGAAGGGGTAGAGAAACAAGCTTGTGCGTAAAAGTACCCCCTCTAGAAACTGTTTTAGTAACGCCATAAAGACTTATTTCTTTTTTATTTTTCAAATATCCCGGTGGGAGCGTCCTTTTCAGAAAGATTTAAATACTAACTCTATCTACGGAATTATTGGGGCAAATATCAAGGTAAAATGAATGGAAAATATTTCATAACATTTTTGGTACTTTCAATATTTATTGCCATGCCAGCCGCTCTTGCAGAAACTTTGTTCGAGGATGATTTCTCAAGTGGACATCCTTTACTTTCTCTTTCGTTTCCACCTGGCTCTAAGTGGACTGCTGATTACTTGAAGGAACCTACAAGTGATAATGTTATGGAAGACGTGACTGTTAAAAAAAGACTAGTACTAACTTCTTTAGATGACGGACGTTATGTTCAACTCAAAGATCATGTTGCATTAATTGCGAATATCAATACGAAAGGTTTTGAAAATATAGAGTTAAAATATTGCAGAAAAACAGAGGGCCTTATACTTTCCAAAAATCAAGGTCTTAAGGTTGGTTGGATGGTTGGAAAGTATGATGATCCAAGTGGATGGCAAGGAACTTCTAAAGGGGTTGTTAAAATTAAAGATGATTTTTGGACTGGAACTTGGAACGAAGTTGATAATGTAAATGATAATTGGAAATGTGTGGTGCAAGATTTGAATGGAGCAGAGGATCAAGAGGATATATCTATTGCATTCTTTGTAGATAGTAGGGAATCTCTCCCCCAAAAAACTAATGATGCCCTACCTTTTACTGATGGCATTTATTGATGATATTATTGTAACAGGAAATGCTATTCCCCCACCCGTCACAGGCGGCGGAGGCGGAGGCGGAGGCGGAGGCGCTCCAGAGCCTGAGCCAGAGTTATTATGCACAGAGAACTGGGTTTGTGGAGAGTGGAATGCATGCTACAATGGATTACAAGACAGGATATGCAGAGATCAGAATAATTGTGGTACTTTATTGAATCATCCTGGTGGTAGTCAAGAGTGTGAAGTGGAAGAAGAAACAACTCCAACAGCAGAAACAACTACCGCTCCAACAACAACCCCCACAACCCCAACAGGATTCGCTGCAATAACAGGAGCTGTTATAGGTCCAGGAGGAGCTCCAACACCTTTAGGATTTATCATAGTTCTTGCATTGATAGCTGGATCATATCTTGCAATAAATGCAATGAGAAGGAAGAAGTAATTTTATTTTTATTCTCTAATCCTACCTTAAAACTTTTTTAAGGTAAGTTTTTTAAAAGATCTTTTTCTACTAGAGATTGCTAAGGGAGAATGTTAAACATAAAAGATTTTGAGTCAAAAGTACTTAGAGTGAACCAAGAGACAACCGAGATAAAGTCATTTCAGTTCTCTGTTCCTGATGATTTTAGCTTTAAGCCTGCACAACACGTTGTTCTTGAGCTCCATGTTGATGGCAAGAAACAGATGAAGTCTTTCTCTATTTCATCCTCTCCATCAAGAAAGGGCTATATCGAGACCACTAAGAGAATTGGACCAAGCGAATACTCGAAAGTCATGGGTTCTTTGAAAGAAGGAGATGTTGTAAGGATCAAAGGTCCTTATGGTCTTTTCTTGCTGAATGAGGAGAAAGATGCTGTGATGATTGCAGGAGGAATTGGGATTACTCCTTTTAAGGATATGATTGAATATGCATCTGAGAAGGTGCTGCCTATAAAGATTACACTTTTATTCAGCAATAAGACTCCTGAAGATATTCCATTTAAAGAAGAGCTTGATGAGCTGGATAGAAATAATTCTGATTTGAAGATTATACATACAATTACGAGGCCTCATCAAAACAAAGAAGAATGGGATGGGTTAACAGGCCATATAAATGAAGAGATGATAAGAAAAGAAGTTGAGAGTTTTGAAGGAAAAGTTTTCTATGTTTGTGGGCCTCCATCAATGGTTAATGAAGTGGTTGCTATTCTAGAAAAAATGCAAATTCCTAAAGAGCAGATCAAGATTGAGAGATTCACTGGATATGATGGGGAAGAGTAGATGAGTTTACATAAAAGGGATATCCTGTCTGTAAAAGATTTGACTAAAGAGGAAATTGTAAAAATTCTTGAATTGGCAAAATGGTATGCTGCTAAAGGGAGGACAGATCATTTCAAAGGAAAGGTAGCTGCTCTTTGTTTCTTCGAGCCATCAACAAGAACTTTTGTGAGTTTTGATTTAGCAATGAAGTATCTCGGAGGATCCACAACTGGCTTTCAATCAGCTGGTGCAACATCAATTGCAAAAGGGGAAAGTCTACAAGATACAATAAAAACAATTGATTCTTATGGGGTTGATGTTATTATCATGAGGCATCCACAAATTGGTTCGGCGAAAACAGCTGCAGATATTGCAAAATCTCCGGTAGTTAATGCTGGTGATGGGAGTAATGAGCATCCAACACAATCTCTTGTTGATCTCTATACAATACAAGAAAGAAAAGGAGATCTAAATAATTTGCATATTGGTGTTTTAGGAGATCTAAAAAATGCAAGAACAGTTCATTCATTAATTCTGGCTTTAAGCCACTTCAGCCCTAGATTTTCCTTTATATCTCCTAAGGAACTGGCAATTGATGATTCTTATAAAGAGGAACTCAAAAGGAAAAGTATAGACTTTCGGGAAGTTGAAAATGTGAATGAGGTAATAGGAAGCTTGGATGTTCTATACGTTACAAGATTACAGAAAGAAAGATTTGAAACTCTAGAAGAGTATGAAAAATTAAAAGGAAGTTATAATATAGGGAGATCGATTTTGGAAGGAGCAAAAAAGGATTTAATAATATTGCATCCACTTCCAAGAATAGATGAGCTTTCAACAGAGCTTGATGCTGTTGAGAATGCAGCTTACTTTCAACAGACAAAAGATTCAATAGCTGTTAGGCAAGCCCTTCTGGCATTAATTTTTGGAGTTCCAAGCTAAAATGAGAGAATTCATTTATTTTTCAGCAAGAGGAAGGACCTCTGGAAACTTCCATGATTTGATGAAGGCCGGAAGGATGGACATAGCAATTCATGTTATTATTGCCTCTTTTTTCCTCTCGAACAAACTTCGAGAGAATGTTAAATTACATTTGATCTTGAATGGCCCTCCAGATCCTCCAAAGCATTTGGAATTTGTTTCTGATGAAGAAATGCCAATAAGCAAGAAAGACGTTTCTGGGTTAATTAAGAGAATGCTTTACAAATATAAAAAAGGAAGAAAAGAAAGAGTTTTTCCTGGATGTTATGTTGAGAAGAAGACCTTTTCGCAGTTGCTTGGAGAATTGAAATTAGAAGGGAAAAAGATTTATTTGCTTGATAAGAAGGGAAAGGATATTAGGGAAATTGAGATTTCAAAAGAGGCGGTCTTTATCCTAGGAGATCATGAAGGGTTGCCAAAAAGAGAGCTTAAGGAAGCAAAGAAAAATGCTGAACTTGTTAATGTAGGGCCTCAAACATACTTTGCATCGCAGGTTGTTGTCCTTATTCAGAACGAGTTGGATAGGGGGAACTTTTAAATAATTCTTTTTCCCAGAGAGAGAAAGCAGTAGTAGTCTAGTGGTTAAGATGCGACGTTGCCAACGTTGTGACCCGGGTTCGACTCCCGGCTACTGCATACTGTTATTAAGGAGAAAATACTGATGATTTATATAGTCTAAGGATCTGTATAATTTATGGTAGAAGGAAAGATTAGTATACATAATCCAGAAAAAAATTGGAAAATCGCTTTGGACAAATTCAAAAAAAGTGAGGATATAAATAGAAATATTATTCTTAAATTTCTCCGTGATTATGAAATTGGAAAGGTAAGAAGGAAAAACAGAGGTAATACAAAAAAGAAACCGAAGGTCGCGTCTTTATTAAAAAAGCTATATGACCTTAAGACACTTTCAAAACTTTTTCAAAAGGACTTTAGAAAAATCAAACAAAGGGAATTGGAGCAGTGGTCTTTAGATTTAGATAATAATAAGTTCAGAAATA
>JACZVS010000055.1 GCA_022572525.1 Nanobdellota archaeon | reverse complement strand
CAGACTTTACTGTTGTAAGTGTTTGGCAGCAATTTCCTAGTGGAAGAGATCCAAATGCTGGCGAGTTAGCTCTTTTTGGAGCAAGAATTGATAATATAGGAGAAACAACTGGAACTACAATATACTCATTTGACTTTGGAGATGGAAATACTTTCAGATCAAGCCCAATAATACTTAAATCTGGCGAGATTGCAATAGTATATATGTTTAATACCTATAGTAACTCAGGAACTTACAACTTAATTGTAGAAAGTGATCCTGATAATACTCTTGCTGAGTTAAAGGAAGATAATAATCAAAGAAATATACAGGTGAATGTAAGATGAAGGGAAAAATGAAATCAGCAATGTATGGAACCTTAGTATTAGCTGTTATGGGTTGTGGAGGTGGCAGAGGTTCAGATCCAACTCCTAAAGTAACAGAGGGTCAATCAAGATTAGAAGCAGGACTGGTGTGGAATGGAGCTCCAATAGTTGAAAGTTATGCAGAACCTGCATTTGTAGAGGTTAATACACCTGAAGGATTAGAAATTATTCATCCAGATTTTGTCATTAAACTGACTAATGGTAAGCATGTATACTTTGAGTACAAGAGTCCTAAGGATAAGAATCTAAGGCCTTCTGAGTTTCAAGATGATCTTAATTTCTATGTGAAGGCAAAAGAGAAGTGGGGTTGGGAATTTGAGTATTGGTATCAGGACACAACTGATTTAGAAAGATTTCGTGTTGCTACACAAGCGTTTTCAGATAAGAATTACACTGGCCAACACCCATAAAAAGCCTTAAATAATCCTTTTTTCTTTCATTTCTGGCAGGCTAGATCGGCGAGCTAGTCCCTCGCTGTTACTGTAACTGGACTTGGACAGGATCGAAGCTTGGAGTGAGGTGCACTCCTTTGGATAAGACCCTTAATCTTGACGATGAGGCCTTGTCCTGCTTGGTTTCGTAATAGTGAACCGGGTCAGTCTCGGAAGAGGGCAGCCCTAAAGTATTATTGAGACGCTTGTAGGGTAGCAAGGCTTAGGAGGGGTTAAGGATCATCTTGTTTAAAGTGTGTATCAATCTTCTTGCGTGCCTGCCACTTTACTTTTGCTTTTCTTGATTAAGCTTCTTTTCAAAAGAAGGTTACTCCCTCCTAGTAAGTTTTAAAAGTGGTAAAGTTTCTTTAGATTAAAAGAGGATGGAATTGCTTAGGCACTTAAATACAAGACTAACTTTCTTTGTTTTTCTAGCTGTCAGTATCCTAGTTCCTTCTCTTGTTTTCGCTGCTGCTGTGCCATTAATCTCCTTTGTTCCTCCCACCCCCACAGATGGCTCTTATATGAATGTTGATTCTGTAACGGTTAATGTCTCTCTTGTTATTACTGAGGGTACCATCTCATCTTGTATACTAAAGTGGGATGGAGCTGAGTTCACAATGACACAAAGAGGATCAGGATCTTCCCTTTCCTGTATCGCTACTCAACAGAATTTGGATGATGGTTCATATGATTACAAAGTGAATGTAACAGATAAAGCTGGCAACTCAAATGAAACTTCTCAGAGAAGTGTAAATGTTGATACGGTTTTTCCGCTAATATACCTTGTAAGTCCTACTCCTGCAAATAATACAAATTCAACAACGACGAGGCCAGATATTAGGGTGAATGTAACAGATAATAATACTAAGGAAGTGTTATTGGACTTTGGTGGCACTAATTACACATTGAACTGCGGAAGCGGCAACAGCTTTTACTGTACCTCATCAGAAAGATTTTCTTCTGGAACATATGTTTACTTTGTTTATGTAAGTGATAAGGCAGGCAACTCTAATAAGACTAAGAAAAGAACAATTTTCATTAATGCAAGTGATTGGGATATTGAAAGCTCTCCTGATGATGGAGCTGTAAACGTTTCTCTCGACTTTATTATTGGAATAGACTTTAACAGAGCAATGAATAGAGATTCTGCACAAGAAGCATTCAGCATTTCTCCTTCTCTGAATCATAGCTTTTCATGGCAAGGAGGCACTTTAGTTGTAAGGCATGAAGACTTTCAGCCAGCAACGACTTATAATGTTGAAATAGATGAAGATGCAGAAGATTCTGTTGGCAATCTTCTCGGAGAAGACTTTGAGTTTTCCTTCACCGCAACTTTTTCTAGGCCAGTTGTTACTTCAACAACTCCTGCAAATGGGGCAACGGGTGTAATTCCAAATACACAAATTACTATTGTATTTAGTAATACAATGAACAGAACAACTGTTCGGCAAGCTTTCTCTATTATTCCTAGTGTACAAGGAAGCTTTTCCTGGCCAGAAGGTTCTAAAGTTGTATTTACTCCCTCAGCTCCCCTAGAAGAAGAAACAACTTATGTTGTACAACTTACTATAGTAGCAAGAGATCTTTCAGATATCTCTTTGCTTCCTCACACTTTCAGCTTCACAACTGCTGGAGGAGAAACAACATCCGCATCAACATTAACATCAACCTCTCCTAACAATAATGAAGTAGAGATTTCAATTGATACTGATATCAAAATAAGATTCAGCAAAGCAATGGACAAAGCAAGTGTAGAGCAAGGCTTTTCTATCTCTCCAGATGTTACTGGAAGTTTCTCATGGTTCGGCAACACTCTTATCTTTACCACTGAAAATCCTCTTGAGCCTGACACTTCTTATGGTGTGGGGGTATTCAATGTTAAAGATGCTCAAGGCCTTTCTATTGAGGACATTGAGTTCAGCTTTACAACAGCAGAAGAAGGAAAATCCTACTGGATTCTTATTCCTCTTGTAATCTTCAATGTTTTTGTGATTATACTAGTTATCTGGCTGATTGTAAAGGCGAGAAGAGGGAGAGAAGAAGTTTTTTAAATTAAGAAAACTTGGTTTGTTAAAAGAGGAAGATGGTAAAAACATCTCTGCACATCTTGTCAGTTCTCGTACTTGTAGTTCTTACCTTTGTCCTTATTGTTGTGGCAGATGTTGATTTTGGCGACCCTGAACTTTTCCTCTTCACAGAAGTTTATGGCCCTAACCAGAAGTTTGATGGCTACATTAATTTCTCTCTTGATGTTGTTGATGCTGACAGCGAGCTTGTTATTGAGCTGAAAAATGATGGAACAATCCGGGAGGATTTCTCTCTTCTCGATGTTCTAGATGATCAAGATATCCCTTATACTTGCGATCCAGAAGATTGTAGAGTCTTTTACACTGCAACTAGCTCTGCTCCAAGCAAAAAAGTTGATTTTAACTGCGGGACTTTTCCTTGCGAAAAAGTAGATGTTGGATTGCTTATAGATAGTGATAGAACTCTTAGAGAGATATTTCGTCGCTCGGGATCTATAACTATTAACTTCACTATTCGCGGAGAATCTTCAGATGTTGGTAATTACCCAGTTCCTTCTCTTGATGTTGGCGATGATGGAAGTGTGGAATGGAGATATCTTGAGCCTTCTGGCATCTTCACTCAAATCCCAAATCCTATTGATTTTTCTAAAAGGCGTGGAGAGTGGTCATTAACAGTTGACTGGGAATATTGCCAGAATGTTACTCTTCCTTCAGCAAAAAGATTTAGGTTTGGAACTCGGAATTTGATAGATGCTGGCGACATTACATTTAACTTGTGGAAGACAGTGAGACTTCCCCCTTATCCAGAAAATTTAGTGGCTTCATGTGAAGCCTCTCCGAATTCTAAATGCAAGATTAACCTTACAGTTGAAGAACCAAGAGACTTTCTTTTATGCGCATCATCTGATGCTGGAGTAATCCCTTACTATGATGGAGGATTTGATAAAGCATTTAGATTTAATGTAGATGGTTTCTATATTGTAAAGCAGCAGTATGATTTTCCAATCTTTGCTGAGGCAGCTAACTTCCTCCCATTTAATTTTGCTCTATCACCAACAGAAGAAGAATTATCAGATATAGAGGGTTCAATTGTTGCATATATTTTTGATCGTTGTGATTTAGACTCGAAAAGATGTGCAGTGCCATTCAAGTTTTCTTCCTTAACCAAAGGAAGTATCTTCTTAGAAAACCTTCAACTAGATTACCGAACTAAGCCGCCTAGAACTATAGATAAATTCTTCTCAATTGGAAAATGTTTTAGAAACGAAACAATTGACTGGAGACATGGATTTGAATTCAATCAGGCAGAGGGAATTGTTGTAGATAAAAATGCAAACTTCAGACATCTTCTAGGATACCTCAAACAATTTTTCAGTAAAATGGGATTTAAAAAAATAAGATTTACCCCAACATATTTTCCATACACAGAACCT
>JACZVS010000054.1 GCA_022572525.1 Nanobdellota archaeon | reverse complement strand
TATTGGAAAGAAGTTCGGGAAGATCCTGTAATAAGAAAGCTTGTTCTTACCGAAATAGATCTTTATGAAATCAGTGGGGGCAGGAGTCACGCATAAAAAATTTTATTAATGCTCTTTTTCTCATCAACACATGGATAAAAAAGTAGGACTCAAAGTAGGCCTTGAAATTCACCAGCAACTTAACACACACAAACTTTTCTGTAACTGCCCTTCAGAACTTAGAGATGATTCTCCAGACATAAGAGTAGAACGCTATTTACATGCAGTAGCAGGAGAGACAGGAAAAGTAGATGTCGCAGCTGATTATGAACAAGCAAGAAAAAGGAAATTTATTTATGAAGCGTACTCAGATTCTACATGCCTAGTCGAGCTAGATGAATCACCCCCTATAGAACTCAACAAAGATGCTCTTTTCACTGCACTCCAGATTTCCTTGCTTCTGAATGCAAAGCCCCTTCCTGCAATACAAATTATGAGAAAAACAGTAATAAATGGGAGTAACACTTCTGGATTTCAAAGAACCGTCTTAATAGCGACAGATGGACATGTAAAAACAAGGCATGGAAAAGTTGGAATTGCGACAATTGTGTTAGAAGAAGATGCTGCGAGAATAATAAAGAAAGAAAAAGACCAAGTAACTTACAGGCTTGACAGACTAGGAATTCCACTCATAGAAATAGCAACAGATCCCGACATAAAGTCAGCAGAACAGGCGAGAGAAGTTGCGGCCAAGCTAGGAGAAATTTTGAGAGCAACAAATGTAAAGAGAGGAATAGGAACAATAAGGCAGGATGTCAATCTCAGCATAAGGAAAGGAGTAAGAGTAGAAGTTAAAGGAGTCCAAGATTTACGCTTAATTTCAAAAATTATCGAGAAAGAAGTTGAAAGGCAGCTTGGCTTGTTGAAGAAAAAAAGGAAAGTCAAGGAAGAAGTTAGGAAGGCCTTGCCAGATGGAAGAACAGAGTTTCTAAGGCCACTTCCAGGAGGGGCAAGAATGTATCCTGAAACTGATTTGCCAATCATACACATAACATCAGAAATGTTGGAACATGTTAAGGATAAGTTACCAAGACTTAGGGAAGAGGAACAAGCGGATCTCGAGAAGCTTGGTATCCATACAGAGATTGCCTCGCAAATTGTCAGAGAAAACCTCCTACAGCTTTTCAATCAGCTTCTCAAGACAAAAGTTAATCCAAATCTCATTGCAAAAACACTAACAGTGATCACAAAAAACATCGCAGCACACCATAAAGTCTCAACTTCTCGCCTGACACGAAACTCGTATGAAGCTGTCTTAGAAGCATTCTACAAAGACATGATAACAAAAGATGCAATCGAGGAAGTCTTAACAGAAATTGTAAAGGGTCAAGAAGCAAAAAAGGCGATAAGCAAATTCAAAGCCTTAAGCAAATCAGAAGTAGGAAAAATCATCAAAACCATCCTCAAGAAGCAACCAAAGCTGAAGGAAAATCAGAAAGCATTAATGGGAGTAGCAATGAAACAGCTAAGAGGCAAAGCAGATGGTAAGCTAATTGCGGAAGTTGTAGGAAAGGCGGTTAAGTAACTACCTCATATGCAAAACCTTTTTCTCAACATAAATGGCCTCTCGCTTAAGCAGTCTAACAAAGTAATACATAGAAAAAAGTTCAAGAGCAAAGAACCCATATGCTAAGAAGCCAAGAACAGGCATTTCAAAAATTTTTATATTCTCGAGAGCACCAAAAACAGGAAAAGAATATTTCCACTTTGCGATAGCCCAATAATTCCAGAACTCCCAGAAAAAGCCAGTAACATATCCTGCAATAAAAAATGCGGCTGGAATTGCAAATTCTCTTCTCTTCAGATATCCAATAATGCTTGGTTCATGGTGCATATAATTAATTGGATCTAAAATTAAGAAGAATGCTATCCAAATAAGACCAAAGCCAAAAATTGGGAAAACAGCTGAAATAAGTAATGAAAGAATTCCAAGGAGAATCATAAAATACAAAGTGCTTTTACGAATGTAATGTCTTTTCTTTTTACGCTTTAATTTCTTATGATCAAATAAATGAAAGGCTTTGATCAAGCCAGCTGTTTCGAAAACTGCAGGGATTACGGTAGAGAAAGCCAGAGTTCCTCCAATAAACCTCAACGCCCCAGTCCAATATTTTGCACTCACTACAGCTCCTGAAGCAGTCTCGACAGAGCTAAGATAATACCAATTTTCCAAATAAAATCTTCCAAGTAGCTCAAACATCCACCAAGCTGATGCAGAAAGGATAAAGAGTAATAAAAGAGTTCCTTTCCTATTCATAATAAGAGAGTTCCCTTGTAACTTGTAAACAATAGCATCTAATAAGAGGATGTAACCAAACCAGACAAAAAGGAAGAAGAAGCTTACAAAGGGTTCAATCCTAAGAAAGAGTCCAAGCTCTGCAAAGAGAATCATTACTAATCCAACAATTCCATAAGTGCGAAACATCTTCCTCTTTTTCTAAGAGAGATTTATTTGGTTTAAAATATTTACTCTGAAGAAATAAGGCATAAGATAAGTAATTTTATTTGAGAACTCTTAGCTAAAGTTTAACATTTTTTCCCTTAAACAAACCAACATACCAATTAGATACTTCTTTCATAACCTCAGTAGGACCATGTTTTATCAAAAATCTTCCCATATTCATAAAGAAAGAAGGTTTGAAGTGATCTAAAAAAACTCTTCCATATCCAAAGTTCTGAACTTTCCCATGGTATACAAATGTTTGCGGATCTACTATAAGTTTGTAACCTGCATTTTTTGCTCTAACTGCATAGTCTAAATCTTCCCAATATGCAGGATAGAATCTTTTATCTAAAAAACCAATATGCTGTACTAAACCACTTCTTAGACCCCAAGAAGATGCGCTTAAAGAATTTACTATCCTTTCTTTATCCGGATATGTAGCCCTAACTCTTTCAGCAAATTCGTCTATTCTTCTAAGCTCTTCATCAGAATAAGAATTTAACACATCAAAAAAAATTCTTTGGGCTCCTTCTCTTGGATTAGGAGTAAGTGGGCCTACAATCCCATATTCTTCGTTTCTCTGTAGTTTTTCTGCCATAGAATCTAGTGCACTTTCTGTTATTCTCACATCAGGATTTATCATAAAAATGGTTTCTCCTTCCGCAGCTACAAGTCCTTGATTGTTTGCAGCAGCGAAACCCAAATTTCTAGTATTATAAACGACTCTAATATCCCCTAATCTTGCTTTAAGTTGGCTTTCCCACCCATCTAACAGTCTTAATGTTTCAGCCCTTTTCGGAGAGTAGTTCTCCACTAAAATTAGCTGTGTATCAGATCCACAATGCCTTACAATAGAATCTAAGTAAAGCCTCTCGAATGCTCCTAATTCATTCTCGTCTCTATTGAAAAGGACTGTTACAATCGTTTTAGTTACCATAATTTATCTAATAGAAGCGTGCTTATAAATATTTTCTTCTTTAAAGTAGTAACAAGAAAGATACAAGATAAGTGATTTTATTTAACAGTTACAGACCTGAAGAAACCAGTTTACTTTCTTCTAACAGCTTTCTTAACCACACTCTTAACCATTGGCCATCCAAAAGCTGGTAGCCAATGGCCAGTGAAAGAGACATACTCTTTACGTAAACCATAATTTCCATCTTCTATTGACCATTTTATACTCCTGTATAAGGCATCCTCACTACTAAAATTTAGATTCTTTCTATCAAAAGTAACAGATGCTGTACCAATCCCATCCAGCAATTTTTTATTCCTAGCATGGGTATCTGAAGTCGGAACAATTCTTCCATTTACATACTTTTCAAGTCTAGCATTTACATCTCCATAGAAAAGACCAACTCCAAATCCCATCGTTTTCCTAAGCCAGGCTATGCAGTAAGCATTCCAATCATATGCTACCCTATTTCCATACCTTTCTTCAATTCTCTCAAGTTGTTTTACCCCCTTATTACCCATATCCCTAAAAAATCTGCCTGTTACAAGTGGGTGAGAGATAATGGGTATTCCTCCTTTATCTAAAACTTCGTGTATTGCAGATTCCAAATTTTGCTCTTCACTTTCCATAAGATCTGCTCCAAGGACAATAAGATGCCCTCCATCAACAGTTTTGTGTTCTCTTCCTAAGAGGATATAACTTTCTTGTTCATTTCTCTCATTTCTAATAGTTAAAAGTCTTCCTTTTTCACCCATTTCAACCTCATAACCTTCTGGAGTTTGATCAACAAGGTCCCTAATTATACTGGATCACCAACCATATTCTAGTAAACCTATGCCATTTAGATTCTTGGCCTCCATTGTTTGCACAATATGTACTAAGCCATAACTATTATCTGGGTGGA
>JACZVS010000053.1 GCA_022572525.1 Nanobdellota archaeon | reverse complement strand
TGTTCTGCTAACTGAAACTTCTGTTTCACCACTCTTACAGTCTTCTTAAGCAAATTCCATCTCACTCGTAATTTTTCCTGCATAAGGCTCTTACCATTCAAGTATATAACATCAAAGAGATTCATCTGAACAGGAATTTCCTTAACCATTTTCTCAATATGATATTTCCTTTGTATGCGTCTGCTTAGCCTTTGGAAAGGAAGTGGTTTTCCTTTCTTGTCTACTGCAAGCACTTCTCCCTCAACAATGCATTCTCTTGCCTTGATTTGTTTCTTTGCGTAATCAACAAGTTCTGGAAATTGTTCCGTGACATCTTCATTTCTCCTAGAATAAAGCCATACCTTTTTACCTTCTTTATGTATTACAAGGCGAAAACCATCATACTTAAGTTCAAGAGCAGCATGCTCGAAAGCTTCAAGAGCTTCTCTTAAACCAGGACTTCTATCAGCAAGCATAACTCTGACAGGCCTTCCAACTTTTATTTCTGCTTTTAATTTTCCCTTTGCAGCCTGCTCTGCAACTCTTCCATAATCTCCAAGAAAGTCATATGTTCTTTCAACTTTCTTAACATCTTGAGAAAAAGCTTTTGAGATAGCATCTCTTACAATTCCAGCAGCAACTCCTATCCGCATATCTCCAAGAACTGTTCTGACAATATATTTCCCTTCAATTGGGTGAGCATTACTCAAAAGTTCAGCGATAAGTGATATCTTTCTTTCCACGCTTCCAGAGCCTGTAATGTCGGGAAGCTTTTGCAGATTTTCATAAACATGTTTAACGCTTAACTCCTTTCTTACTAGAGTTGCTTGTTTTCTATGAGGGGCGAAAAACTCTGCAACACTTCCAAGATCTCCTGTCTCTTTAAACTTTCTAACAACTTCAGCATCAGAAGCACCATAAGCTTTCTTGATAACTTCCTTCATCATCTGGCGAGCAACTCCAAAATCTTCCGCAGCTACAAGTCCTTGAGAAAGCCTAACAATAACAGCAAGCCCCTCCCTACTACATTTTTTGTACAAAGAAGCAAGAATATCTGCCTTCTTAAGTTTCTTTGTAGTTGCATTAAGAGTTTCATAAGTTTGCGCAAGAGTAGAGTATTTCATACACAAGAGAGAAAAAGGAATTTTAAAAAAGTTGTTATAGTTAAATTTTTATAGCTCTCTCTACTTGCAGAAAAATGGATGTTGAAGATGCAATTAAAGCAAGAAGAAGCTGCAGAGAGTACTCTACAAAGAAAGTTAAATGGGAAGATGTTGCTAAAGTTTTAAATGCTGCAATATACACGCCAATGGCAGGCAATGTTTTTACTACGAGATTTTTAGTTGTGACAGATGAGAAAAAGAAAGCAAAGATTTCTACTTATTGTGTAAATCAACACTTCATGCAAGAAGCCCCATATGTAATTGTAGTTTTCTCGGATCTCGGAGAGATAAAAGTACTTTATGGTGATTTAGCAGAAGACTATGCATCTAAACAAGCAGCCGCAGCTGTTGAAAACATGTTGCTGCAAGCAACAGAACTAGGCCTCGGAAGCTGTTGGATAGGAACTTTTGATGAGGATCCTATTAGAGGTATGTTAATGATTCCTGAAGGTTTTAAAGTAGAAGCAGTGATAACACTTGGTCATGCGAAAAGGAAACAAACGATGCCTAAAAAGGCAGACCTCAACAAATTTGTTTTCTTTGATGAGTTTGATAAGCCTGAGGGGTGGAAGGAAAGACATAAACTTTTTTGGGCCACAAGAGAGACTAGATTTGAGAAGTAAGGTTTATATTTCTTTTACTGAAATTAGAACTAAAAATAAAAAGGGGACTAGCCCTCGGCTAAAGAAATAGTTGAGGGCTAGCCAGGCTAAGGGGGGACTATTACTTGAGGATTTCTATGCCGACATCAGCTAATTCACGGGCTTTAACTTCCTCTCTCTCAGTTTGTCTACCAAGAACATACGGGCTCTTGACGCCTGTTATGATTGTAATAACTTGCACTTTTCCTTTAAAGGCTTCATCGATTCTTGCGCCCCAGATAACTTGTGCTTCTGGGCTCAGATGCTCTGTTATCAACTCGCCAATCCTATTTAGTTCTTCTAACTTCAAGTCATTTCCGCCTGTTACATGGATTAAAGCTCCTGTTGCGCCATCATAATCTACATCCAACAAAGGATGCGTTAATGCTTGCCTTACAGCTTCCTCTACTCTATTAGCTGTATCACTCTCTCCTATTCCAATGACAGCAACATCTCCATTTCGCATAATAGCAGAAACATCTGCGTAATCCAAGTTTACAAGTGAGGGAATTGTTATTGTCTCAACTACTCCCTTAATCATTGTCGAAATCAAATCATTGGCAACTGCAAAAGCCTGCTTTATTGGCAATTGTCCAGCAATTTGCACTAGCCTGTTATTGTCTATTACAATTACAGTATCGCAAACTTGCCTTAACTCTTGCAAGCCAAATTCTGCTTTATCAATTCTTGCTCGCTCAATATCAAAAGGCATTGTTACTGTTCCAATAACTATGCTACCAGCTTCTTTAGCGATTTGCGCAATAACAGGGGCTGCTCCAGTTCCTGTTCCTCCGCCTAAACCAGCAACAACAAAAGTCATGTCGGCATTTCCAACAGCTTTCTTTAATTCAGATATACTTTCTTTTGCACACTCTCTGCCTTTGCTTGGATAGCCTCCGCAACCAAGTCCTCTTGTTAACTCTCTACCAATCAAAAGTTTCTGATCTGCTTTGCTTATATCAAGATGCTGAGCGTCAGAATTAACCGCAACAATATCTGCTCCTGTTATTCCCATCTCGAATAATTGAGTAACAGTGTTGTTGCCTGCTCCTCCGGTTCCAATAACTTTAATGTTAGCTTTACCTGCCCTAAGTTCTTCAAGGTTATATTCTTCTGGCATTTTTACCTCCTTTCACTACATATACTAGACCACCACAATCTTTAAATATGGTCAGTCTTATTATTAATTATAGAAAACACAAACGACTAAGAAAGCACATGCGTTCAATTCGTCTCCGCCAAGATTGAATTGAAACTCAATACCCTTTAACGCCTTTTAGTTAAAAAATATTAATAACTAATACTTCTATATTTATTATAAAGACTGTTGCAAACCAATATACACATCAAGATATATGCTTTCAAGTATACACTTCGTTTTCTCCTCTTTTTCAAAAATTCTTGCCAATTTTTCAGGAATTAATTTTCAAAAAGATTAAAAATAACAAAGTTCTGAGGTAGTCATGGAAAAAAAGGGTAAGGAAAAGGGAGTAGTGTCTGGAAGTTATGTTGAGATCAAGACAAAAAAAAGAAATCATTTAGGAATTCTCCTAGAGAGCTATGAAAAAGACATTTTGCTCCTCAAACTTGACTCAGGGTACAATATTGGGATAAAAAAGACTGATGTCAGAACAATAAAGGTTCTAAGAAAGCCCTCAAAAAGAAGAACAGCGGCAAAGTTCAAACAAAATCCAAAGTTGCCGGGAATTTCGATGATCATAACAGGAGGAACAATATCTTCTCAGCTTGACTACAAGACGGGAGCTGTGAAGGCAATAACAAAGCCAGAACAACTTTTTGCTCTTTCGCCAAAATTGCTTGGGACAGTAAACATAAGAAAACTAGAAAAGCCATTCCAAATTCTAAGTGAAAATATGACGGCAAGAGAATGGCAGAAGCTGGCAGGCATTGCCGCAAAGCTTCTAAATGAGAAGGAAAATGAAGGAATTATTATAACTCACGGAACTGACACACTACATTACACTTCAGCTGCATTAGCATTCATGCTAAGAAACTTGAATAAGCCAGTTTGTTTTACATACTCTCAAAGGAGCATTGACAGAGGAAGTTCAGATGCCATCTTAAATTTACAATGTTCTGGCTACGCTTCCATAAGCAACATAGCAGAATGTATGCTAATAGGTCATGGAAGTAGTTCTGATAACTATTGTATGGCAATAAGAGGAACAAAGGCAAGAAAGTTTCACACAAGTAGAAGAGACACTTTCAAAGCAGTGAATGACTCTCCACTTGCCAGAATCTTTGCAGATGGAAGGTTAGAGATTCTTAACAAGAACTACAATAAAAGAGATAACAACAAAACAGTGAATGAAGATACAGCTTTTGAGGAAAAAGTTGCTCTCATAAAATACTACCCAGGAGCATCTCCAGAACTACTAGACTTTTTTTCAGATAAAAAATACAAAGGCATAGTCATAGAAGGTACAGGCCTTGGGCATGTTGCAACATCTGAAAGCAGGCAAAACTGGCTTCCAGCAATAAAAAGAGCAATACAGCAGGGCATAACAGTAGCAATAGCTCCTCAAACAATATTCGGCAGATTA
>JACZVS010000052.1 GCA_022572525.1 Nanobdellota archaeon | reverse complement strand
GGCATTAGTAATCGGGAGAAAGGTTATTGTAATGAAAAGAGTTGCTAAGGAAGGAGAATTAAGGGCTGGAGTCCATTCAGGGGGAGAGGGGAAAAAATTTGACCTAAATTATGAGGATAAGCAGCTTGCAAAAAGAGTGGCAAGGGCAATAAGATCAGATATCTGCGCTGTTGACATGTTAAAAAGTCCTACAAAAACAGTTATTACTGAAGTAAATCTTTCTCCAGGAATTGTTGGTTTGACTCAGGCAACAAAAATTGATGTTGCTGATAACATTGCTTCCTTCCTTTATAGAAAAACGGAGGAATTTCGGAAAGGAATAAAAGATGCTGAGATTGAAAGTTTTGATATCTCTACTCTTGGCAGTTCAGCATCAAAAGAAATGATGGTTAATCTTGTAATAAAGGCTGGAAGAATTATCCTGCCTTCTTCACTGACAGAAGCCTCTAACTTTGAGCCAGATGAAGAGGTTAAGATCAAAGTTGGGAAAGATAAGATTGAGATCAAGAAAGTGAAGAAGGTTAAAGTTAAGAGGTAACTTTTGTCTCTTCCTCAATCCATTTCAGATAAGGTAGATTGCCTTTTTCTATTCTGCTCAGCAAGATGCAAGGTACATCATAAGAGCAAAGTTGCTTCACAGTTTTCTCGATATCCTTAAAGAGAGAAGATTTTGTTTTTGCTATTAGAACTCTTTCCTTCTCATCAAAAATCTTTCCCTTCCAACTGTAGATACTTCTGCAGGGTATAATATTAACGCACGCCGCGAGTTTCTTCTTAACAAGTTCCTTTGCTATCTTTTTTGCCTCTTTCGGCTTCGCTGTTATGTAAACGTCTGCATATCCCATAGAACAGAGAGAAAAGTTTTATTAATAAAACTTTATAGAGATTCTTCAAATAAGTGCTAGGGGAAAATGAAATCAGAATTTGAAGAGAATTATCACGGAACAGTGCATAAGCATCTTCTAACAAAGAGTAAGTATTATTTATTCAGGGCAAAAGTTGGTGAAGTAGATTACTGGAGATACTTGAATAAAGGCAAGACACTCGATTTTGGATGTGGTTTGGGGCAGTTTATATATCTACGCAAAGACACTGCAATAGGAGTTGAAGTTAGTAATTTTGCCATAGAATTTTGTAAGAGGAAGGGGCTAAGTGTATATAATGTAAACAGGCTACCAAAGGGCAAATTTGATAATATTCTGTGTGTGCATACATTAGAACACCTAAAGCTAGAGAAATATGTAAAGATTTTCAGAAAGCTACTAAAGAAGAATGGAAGATTGCTCATTGTTTTACCATACCCTATGAGAGTTGGCCAAGAGCGTTCATTCAAGAAAGGGGATGCAGTAGATTATTCATCTTGGAATCTCGGCGAGTTGTCTGGAAGGACTCATCTAAGGAAGATCTTAAGAGATAATGGATTTGAGATAGCTATTGAGAAGTTCAACTATAATAGTGGATACATACTTTTCTATAAATTGCCGTTTAAACTTGCGTATCCTCTACTAAAGCTATTCAGTTTTTTACGAAACTCAAAAGAGTACATTATTTTATCTATTAAAAGTTAGAAAAATACTGAGTTCAAAAGATTTTTATATTCTTAAGGTGGGAGAGTTTTATGCTTGAGTCTCTTATAAATCCAAAAAAGGCGGAAAGGCGGCCATGGGAACTTTTCTTTATTGGCCTACTTTACACGATAGTAGCAATATTTCTGGCTAATTGGCTTTTTGCAGGAAATCCTGTTTTGGGGGGCTATATAAGCATGGTTATTGTTTTCTTTGTTGTAATGTTTTCTATCCCATTTATGTTTTATACAATAAGGATGGAAGAAGAGAAAGATATTAAGTTAAGGGGGGAAAGAACATTGCTTAGAGAGCATGGCAAAGCATTATCAGCCTTTATGTTCCTCTTCCTTGGATTTATTGTTGGTTTCTCTGCCTTCTTTGTTTTAGCCCCTGCTCAAGCTTCACAGAATTTTCAGGCTCAAATAGAAACATATTGTCAAATTAATTCCTACTATCTAGACCAGTTCAATTCTTGTGTTGAATCAAGCATCAGTGGGAAGGCTGGTATTCAAAGCCAGGCAGAGTTTATCGCTAAAGAGTTTAAATTGATTTTTCTTAACAACATTAATGTTATGCTGTTGAGCGTGCTTTTCTCCTTCTTCTTTGGAGCCGGGGCAATATTCATCTTGGCCTGGAATGCAAGCGTTATTGGCGTCGCCATTGGGATTTTTGCAAAATCTCCCTTAGGATTACCCTATGGATTCTTCAGATTCATGATTCATGGTATTCCAGAGATTCTCGCATATTTTGTTGCTGGGCTTGCTGGGGGAATAATAGGAGTCGCTGTAATAAGACATCATTTTGAAGAGGAAGGTTTTAAAAGAATACTAAAAGACTCAGCAGTTTTGCTGATAATTGCAGTTGCTTTGCTTTTCATAGGCACCTTTATTGAAATCTTTGTAACCCCTATTTTCTTTGCCTGATGAATTGAAAAGACTTTTAAATTATTTCAATTTATAGATAAGATGGCTAAGGAGGAAAATAAGTTAGAAGAGAGACAGAAGAGACTTGCAGAGGGATTTGCGAGCATTTTTAGTAGAAATGAAAGTTCAGAGGAGAAGAAAGGGGAGAAAGAAATAGACGATAAACCTGAAGAGGCTAAAGAAGAAAAGAAAGTAGAAGTCAAAACAGAAAAGCAAGAAATAAAAAAAGACGTTATTGAAATAAGGGGAGACAAACTTTTTAGGGGAGTTGCAAACTTTTTTAGAAGAGGGCCTGAGATCTTTTATTATGTTATCTTGCTTATGATAATCTGGGTTGGTACTTGGATCAGAACAAGGAATATTCCACTTATACAAGAAGGAGCTCTCCCAGCAGATCCGGATTCTGCTCTTTTTCTTAGATATATGCAAACAATAATTGAGCAAGGATCTTTGCCATTGATAGATAGTATGAGATATGTTCCCTTAGGATTTAGTACTCTTGGAGAAACAAGACTTCTTCCATATTTTTTGGCTTACATGCATAAAGCAATTAGCATATTCAATCCAACCATTTCCGCAATAAGAGTAGATATGCTTTATCCGATACTCATTTTCCCTTTTATAATAATAGCTTTTTTCTTTCTTGTGAAGAAGATTTTTAATTGGAAGGTTGGTTTAGTTGCAGCAGGTTTTCTTACTGTTTTGCCAGTTTTTCTGCAAAGAACAATGCTTGGCTTTTCCGATAAAGAGCCGCTTGGAATATTTTTCTTTTTTACTGCATTCTACTTTCTTATCTCCGCTTGGCGAGAAAAAAAGCTTAAGGTTGCTGTAGTATATGGCCTGCTTTCTGGAGTCTTTACCGGATTGCTTGGTTTAACATGGGGGGCCATCACTTTCGCATTCATGATTATGGGTTTGACCCATCTATCCATGATTTTTTTTGGAAACTTCAAAAGAAAAGACTTTGCAGTTTATCTGGCATTGGTTATTACCGCGACTACAATCTTAACCGCTTTTAGCCAAATATACTCTATTTCTGGTTTGTTGACAGGCACTACTTCGGCAATGTTCTTTCTCCCATTATTTGCTTTCATCATTTTCTTTTTTGTTAATAAAAAATTTAAGGAAAGAGCATTATTTAATCTTCCAAACAATGTATCTGCACTCATTATAACCTTCATTCTTGGCGCTGTCGGAATGATTTTTGTAAAAGGCATATCATTCATAATAAAGAGTGTCTCAGAAATTGGATTTCAGTTACTTCATCCTTTTGGAGTCATAAGACTTACACTTACAGTAGCGGAGAACCAGCAGCCATTCATTTCGGCATGGATGGGTAATTATGGCTATTTGTTCTGGCTAATGATTTTTGGAGCTATTCTGCTTTCCTTCTTAATCTTTTCAGTCTTTAGTAAGAAGTATAAATATGCGCTAACTGTAATCTCTGCTATTTTTATCTTTTCATTAATTTTCTCTCGTTATAGGCCTGACTCGATCTTTAACGGTGTTAATACAATTTCTCAATTAACTTTCTTTGGTGGAATGTTTCTTTTTGCAGCCTCTCTAGTTTACGTCTATATTAGAACATCCTACATTGACAAAGAGAATTTTGAGAAATTTAAGAAAATAGACAAAGCATTATTGTTTACTTTAATTTGGTTTGTTTTGGCTGCGATAGGTGCAAGAGGAGCTATTCGTTTGTTATTCGTATTTGCTCCGGTAGTTGCTATCTTAAGTGGTCTTTTCCTCGTGAAGGTTGCCGAACTAGGCCTCAAATTTAAAGACAAGTTATTTAGGATAGGAACAGTTGTCCTTGTATTAGTGGTTACGGTTTTCCTTTTCAATAGTTTTGCTCAGGCAAGTGCAGCACAAACAAGGGGTGCATTTCCAAACTTAAATCCTCAATGGACAAATGCGATGAATTGGGTGAAAGATAATACCTTACAAGATTCTGTATTTGCTCATTGGTGGGATTATGGTTA